>NZ_BAAJYR010000106.1:0-11773 GCF_057546605.1 Acidovorax sp. KPB24-03
TGCGGTACGGGGCGCGGCAGATTGGCGGCTGCGGGCCGTTGCCGCCTTGGCACCCTGCGGCGCCTGGGCCATGCGCGCGGCCTCCTGCACGCCCTGCAGCCCCTGTGAGGCCAGTTGCGTGGCCATGTCGGTGGCGGTCTTGAAGGCCTCGGCCGCCGCGCCGCGCGTGGCCTCCACCGCGGCCTGGTGCGACGCGTCGCCCATCGCCTGGGCCGCGATCTGCTGGAACTGGCTGGTCAATGCACCCCACCACTGCATCGGGTCCACGACGCCGGGCAGCGCGGTGGACGCCGCGCCTGCGGCTGCGTGGTCGCTGGCGGCGTCTTCTTGGGCCGCGGACTCGGAAGCGGGCGCCTCGGCCGGTGGCTCGCGCTGGGGCTCGCGGTAGGGGGCGGGGCTGGCACGTGCGGGCTCGGGGGCGGGCGCCGCAGGCGATGGCTTGGGCGCGAAGGCACCGGCCAGATCGCCCATCGCCACGTTCATGCCCTTGAGCGTGGCGAGGGTCATCTTCTGCACCTCCAGCGCCTGCACCGTGGCGCTCAACGCGCGCGAATTTTGCTCCAGCCAGAACTGCACGGCCTTCAATTCATCGATGCGTTTTTCCAGTTCTTCCACGCTGATCGTCGGGGCCACCCAGCTCGACAGGCTGGGCATCTGCGGCACGCCGCCCGGCGCGCCTTTGGCCAGGTTCTGGAGGAAGTCGAAGCCCGGCACGAACCTGCCGAAACCGAAGGGGGATGTGTCGCTCATGGCCATTCCTTTGCGATGCGCTGCATGGCGCCGGTGGGGATGGGACAGCTTAACGCGATTGCCCCGCGGGGCCAACGCCGCGGGCATCGCCCGGCATCGCCAGGGCACCTCGCCGGCACCGCTTTCTGCGCGCGCCTCGGGGCCTTCGAACCCAGCATCCATGCCGCTTGCAGCGTGCAATCCGCGTGCGGCCCGCGCCCGCCGATGCAAACCCCCTAGAATCCGGCGACCAGCATGCTGGAATGTTCACCACTTTTTCCGAGAAATACCAACACCATGGCAACTGCAAAGAAAACCACCGCGCCTGCAAAGAAGGCCGCTCCCGCAGCCAAGAAGGCGGCAGCCCCCGTGGCCAAGAAGGTCGCAGCACCGGCCAAGAAGGCCGCTCCCGTGAAGAAGGTCGCAGCCCCCAAGGCCAAGGCCCCCGTCGCCGCCAAGGCCGCTCCTGCCGCGCTCAAGCCGCTGAAGGAAGTGTTCACGAAGACCTCGCTGATCGCCCACCTGGCACAGCAGGCCGGCGTCGAGCCCAAGGCCGCCAAGGCCGTGCTCGCAGCACTGGAATCGGCCATCCTGGCATCGGTGCACAAGAAGGGCTCCGGCGAATTCACGCTGCCCGGCCTGATGAAGATCGGCCTGCAGCAAGTGCCTGCCAAGAAAAAGCGCTTCGGCAAGGACCCGTTCACGGGTGCCGAGCGCTGGTTCCCCGCCAAGCCCGCATCGGTCAAGATCAAGACCCGCGCGCTGAAGAAGCTCAAGGACGCCACGGTCTGATCGACCGATGCGCTCCGCGGTGCCTTGGCGGCACCGCCAGCCCAACGAAAAAAGCCGGCACCTGTGCCGGCTTTTTTTCATGCGCACCGCGTTCCCATCAGGGCTCCAGATACCACTGCGCCAGGCGCCTGCGCTCGCCGGGGCCCACGCCCAGCCGCTGCTCCAGGTAGCGCAGCACGCCGCCATGGTCCGTGTCCACGGCCTGCAGCGCCGCTTCGAGAAAGTCCTGCTGCACGCGCCACAGCACGTTCAGCACCGCATCCGGCGCAGCCCCGTTCACCTGCGCGGGCCGCCGATACAGCCCGTTGGTGAGCAGGTAGTCCTGCATCACCACCTCGCGCGACACGCCCAGCGCCAGCAGGATGAGCGCCGCCGCGAAGCCCGTGCGGTCCTTGCCCGCGGTGCAGTGAAAGACCAGCGGCGTGTCGTTGTCCAGCAGGTGTTCGAACAGCGCGGCGAACTCGCGCGTGTTGTGCGCGACGAAAGCGCGGTAGGTGTCGCGCATCAGCCCCATCGCGATCTCGGGCGTGAGCGTGTGGCCCGACAGCGCCATCTCCTTGGCACGCTGCACCACCGTGGGCTCGATGGACAGCGGGTAATAAGCCACGTCCGGCAGCACGTAGGCCAGCGTGGCGCGCTCGTGCTCCCCCCGGAAATCCACGGCGCGCGCCAGACCCAGCGCCGACAGCGCCCGCGCGTCTTCGGGGGTCAGCGCGGCCAGGTGGTCGGAGCGGAACAGGCGGCGCCAGCGCACGGGCCGCCCCTGCTCGCCCGGGTAGCCGCCCAGATCGCGGAAATTCGTGGCGCCCAGCAGGTTCAGCGAACGGGTGTAGGAAGGTGAGTCGCTCATGCAGCCACTTTATGCGAAAGGCGCGCGGACCGGAGGGGGCCGCAAGCGCATCGCCCGCAAAGCCCATCCCAGGCGAACCCCTGCCCCAATCGCAAGGCGCCCCCTATACTGGCTACGGAGCACCCGACCCCGCTGGAAGCCATGGCGGTGGCATGGATGCAAGTGCACAGAAAGAGGCACGGAGAAAGAACGCAAGGGCGAATGCCGGCCCCTGCCAAGCGGGTCCCCGGCGCGAGGGGCCGGGTTCGAAGCGGAGAGGTACATGAAGAATCCAAGGCCAGCGACCGTCCACGGTCCGGCCTTCCATTCCATAATTTCAGGAGGAGGCTTGCATCCATGAAGAAGACGCTGGCGAACGCTTCCACCAGAAAGCTCCTGATGCTGCTGGTTCCGGCGCTGATCATCGTCCAGGTGGTGGCGTTCGTCTTCCTGCACTTCGCCAACCGCAAGATCGCGCTGGAAAGCGTGGACTCCGCGCTGGAAGGCGGGGCGCAGACCTTTCTGTACACGGCCGCGACCCGCAAGGACAACCGGCAGCAAACCTCGCTCCTGGTCACGAAAGACTACGGGCTGCAGCACACGATCGCCAACGGCAACCGCGCAACCATCGAGTCGGCGCTGGCCAGCCAGCTGGCCCGCACGGGGGCCGAGCTGATCGTCCTCACGGACCTCAACCACAAGGTCGTGGCCCGCGCCTCCGCGACCCAGCTTCTGAACGAGCGCGACATGGACCTGGACGCCACGCTGGAGGCCCTGGCGACCGAGATCAGCGAGACCGGCCGCAGCATCGGGCCGCTGGCTGCGGGGGAGCACACGCCCGTGCTCTACAACTGGGTCAAGGCCACCATCAGCGCCCCCATGCCCATCATGAACATCTTCCTGGGCTACCGCGTCAACACCATGGCGGTGGAGCAGTTCACCAAGATGACGCAACTGAAAATGGCGTTCCTTTCGCAGGAGAGCGAAGGCGATTTCGTCATCCACACCTCGACCCTGCCCGGCATCGTGCTCAACCGGAGCATCCACGAACACACGCAGTCGTCCGAGAACTTTTCGGCGGAAGGCACGGACGGTGCGCAGTACCGGGCCAAGGTCATCAACCTGGGCGGGCTGCAGGGCTCCAACGTCATCGCGGTGGTGGCCAAGCCGTTCGCGCCGGTCTTCTCGCCCTTCCTGCGGCTGGAGGGGCTGTTCGCCGCCAGCATCCTGTTCAGTTCGTTCCTCTCCATCCTGGCCGCGAACCTCATCACCAACCGGGTGGTCGTGCCGCTCGAGAACGTGGCGCACCGCGATGCGCTGACCCACCTGGCCAACCGGCGGCTGTTCGAGATCAATCTGCAGAACGCCGAGCAGAACCAGCAGGCCCTGAACACCGGATACGCGATCTTGCTGATGGATCTCGACAAGTTCAAGGCCATCAACGACAACTACGGCCACGAAGCGGGAGATGCCGTCTTGAAGGAAGTGGCGCTGCGAACCAAGAAGCACGTGCGCTCGTCGGACACGCTGGCGCGCCTGGGCGGAGACGAATTCGCCATCCTGATGCGCTCACAGGACCTGCAGCGCGTGCAGGAGGCCGCCGCCGCCATCGTCAGCGCCATCCGGCAGCCCATCCAGGTGCGGCCGGACCAGTGGGTGAACGTCGGAGCCAGCATCGGCATCGCGCGCTCGCCCGAGAATTCGACCGTGGCCGCCCAGGTGCTGCATTGCGCCGACCTTGCCATGTATGGCGCCAAGCAGCAGGCCAGCGGACTGCAGGTGTATGAGGGCACACCGCCAACGTGACGCCGCACCGCCACCTCAGACACCGCGCTCGCGAAGGTGATTGCGTTGCGCTCGTCCTGCGCAGGACCGAACGCGCCAACGGTTGAGTAGGACAGGTCTGATTGACGTGATTTGAAATTCTGGACCCAATGGACTTCCTTCACCCATCCCCGCTCACATCCACCCACTGCCGAGGTCCGCACCCCCATGCCCAAGCTCCAAACCGAATCCAGCGCCCGCCATCCCGTCGAGATCCACTACGAAGATTACGGACAGGGCGCCCCCGTCGTGCTCATCCATGGCTGGCCCCTGAGTGGACGCTCGTGGGAAGCCCAGATCCCAGCACTCGTCGAAGCGGGCTACCGCGTGATCGCCTATGACCGCCGCGGCTTCGGCGCGTCGTCGCAACCCTGGGAGGGCTACGACTACGACACCTTCGCGAAAGACCTCGATGCGCTGATGACCGGCCTCGATCTCACGGGTGCCACGCTGGTCGGCTTCTCGATGGGCGGCGGCGAACTCGCGCGGTACATCGCCAAATACGGCAGCCAGCGCGTGGCCAAGCTGGTCTTCGCGGGCGCCGTTCCGCCCTACCTCTACAAAAGCGCCGACAACCCGGAGGGTGGGCTGGACGACGCGACGATTGCGCAATTCCAGGAAGGCGTCAAACAAGACCGGATGGCGTTCCTGGAAGACTTCACGCACAACTTCTTCAGCGTGGACGGCAAGCTCAAGGTCAGCGAGGAACAGCGCCAGTACGCCCGCGACATCGCCGCCATGGCTTCGCCCAAGGGCACGCTCGACTGCATCCAAGCCTTCGGCAAAACCGACTTCCGCGAAGACCTGAAAAGCGTGAAGGTCCCAACGCTGGTCCTTCACGGTGATGCCGACGCCATCGTGCCGCTTGAAGTGAGCGCGCCCGCACCCACAAGGCGATTCCTGGCAGCGTGCTCAAGGTCATCGCCGGGGCGCCGCATGGCTTCAACCTGTCGCATGCGCAGGAATTTAACGCCGCCTTGATCGCATTCCTGAAAAGCTGACGCCATGGCCGAGCCACACGCCCCCATTCCCGCGACCTTCGAAGACTTCGAGCGCCAGGCGCTGGCGAAAGGCTACGAGCAGGCACTCGTTCGCACCTGGGCCCCGCAGCAAATCGCGCAGGAGCATCGGCACGATTTTCATGCGAGTGCATTGGTGGTGGCGGGCGAGATGTGGCTGACGCAGTCGGGCACCACGCGCCACCTGGTGCCCGGTGATAGGTTCGAACTGGATCGGTTGGAACCGCACGAGGAGCGTTACGGTCCGGATGGGGCCACGTACTGGGTGGCGCGGCGGTCGAGTGCGGCTTGAATCGGCGGGATGCTCGGGATTGCGGGATTGCAGTGGTGGCGCAATAGCAAACCGCCCCAGAACGACAGCGTAAAGACCTGCCCAAAGCATAAAGCCCTTGGTTCGCAAGAACCAAGGGCTTTAATGACTGGTGGCCTGGGACTCTCCCCCATTCCGTGCTGGAGGCCGCATGAACAGTGACTTTCGCTATACCGAGTATTAGAACTCCTGCGAAAGTTACTGTATGCCTATCTCGATTGGCCTCTCCGATACCGCCCTGCGCAATGTGAAACCTGGCGACCTGCGCAAGCGGCTCAGCGATGGCAAGGGCCTGTACCTGCTGCTCTTCGTGAACGGCGGCTCTCACGGGTGGCGCTTCGACTACTCGATTCGAGGTCGAAGGAAGACCCTCTCCCTTGGCACGTATCCAGATACGTCGCTTTCCCTCGCCCGTGAAAAAGCCAAGCGGGCGCGTCAGTTGGTCGCGGAGGGACTTGATCCCAGCGATGGACGCAAAGCGGCGAAGGCAGAAGCAAAGCTTGAACGGGATGCAGAGTCTCGTATTGCATCTGGGCTTCCGGCCTTGGGGAGCTTTGAATGCGTGGCTCGAGAGTGGTTCGATGTCCATCAATCTGGCTGGGCTCCTTCCTACGGGGAGAAAGTGATCCGGCGCCTGGAGCGGGACATCTTCCCGTGGATCGGAAAGAAGCCCGTTGACCGCATCAGTGTTCCCGAGGTGCTCGATGTCTTACGTCGGATTGAATCGCGCGGGGTGCTGGAGACCACGCACCGTGCTCGCGAGAACTGCAGCCAGGTGTTTCGGTTCGCCATCGCATCAGGCTTGGCCCTCACCGACCCGGCACGGGATTTGGCACCGGCCTTGCGCAGGCCCGTCTCTGATCGGATGGCAGCCATCATCGAACCCTCCAAGCTTGCAGAGCTACTGCGCGCCATTGATGGGTACTCCGGCACGCTCATCGTCCGCACAGCGCTGAAGCTTTCACCCATGCTGATGGTGCGACCAGGTGAACTGCGGCACGCTCAATGGTCTGAGCTGGACTTAGACGGCGGTGTTTGGACCATCCCCGCTGCCCGGATGAAGGGGACGAAAGTCTTCAAGGCGAGCAAAAAGAACGATCACGTCGTCCCGCTCGCTAGGCAGGCCGTGCTGCTGCTGCGGGAGCTCCACCCGCTGACCGGACCAGGAGGATATGTGTTCAGGGGTGTGCGCGACCATGAACGGCCGATGAGCGAGAACACCGTCAATGCCGCGCTGCAACGGATGGGCTACGACACACAGGAAGAGATGACTGGTCATGGGTTCAGAGCTACGGCACGCACCATCGTGAGTGAGCAGCTCAAGTTCCCATCCCCGGTCATTGAGGCCCAGCTTGCACACGCTCCCAGTGGTCCCTTGGGCAGTGCCTACAACCGTGCGAAATTCTTGGAAGCTCGTCACGACATGATGCAGCAGTGGGCTGATTACTTGGACCGACTGCGGCACAGCGGCGAAGTGATTGCGCTTCGCCGCGCAGCCTGAAAACTATAGAAAAATTGTACCAATAGACAATTTCAATAGAAATTCACTGCTTCACCGGTACTCCGCATTCCTATACGTCGTTAGGCGTTCTTGGACGCACCCGGATGACCGATGGGCCCTCCCCCACGATTGAGGCAGGCTTCGATTCATCGAAGACACCTTCCGGCCCACCACTCGGAGGATGGAGATGTTTGATGACCATGCCCAACCACGACGCGCTGCTGCGTCTTCCTCAAGTCCTGACCCTTGTCCCTGTCTCGCGTGCCAGCTGGTATGCGGGCATTAAGGTGGGGCGCTATCCCCAGCAGGTGCAGCTCGGTCCTCGCACTGTCGCTTGGCGTCGCAGCGACATTGAGCGGCTGATCGATTCCCTCGGCCAAGAGGTCGCGCATGGTCAGTGAGCCTTCAACGGGGGGACCTTAGGCGTCAATTCTCGGGAGACGTCTTGCGGATCACGCCCTCAGTTCACGCGCCTCTTAACTTTCCCCGCAATGCGCTTTTTTGGCGCGCGCCAAAAAAAGTTTCGGTGAGTGGGAGCGTTTTATTCACAGACCTGTTGAAGCCAACTATTGGGGATCAATGAAAACTAGCGCTCGGCTAAAGCGTTTGGACTATGGGCCCATGAGTGTGATGCGATCCATAGCACGAAGTCTTGATGCACGCCGCTACAGCCAAAGAGCCTGCCTTCGTTGATCGAGCGTTGAGCAAAGAGGATCGGGTTCAAGGTTACCTACTTCGCAGCCACCTCTTTCCCCCACCGTGTCAGATGCACAGTCACTTCCGTTTTGCTGACGCTGTAGTCGGCAACGCGTACTGCCTCAGGTACGGTTGACTCTTGAAGGTTCTTCAAGCTCTCTTTGAGTTGGAATGTAAACTTCGCCGTTGTCGCTCCCGTTCCCGTGAGTCTTTGCACCAGTGCCAGAGGCAGAGGGAGGGAGCGTCTGTGGGTCGAGTAGAAGGTAGCAACCCATGACTTCAGTCCCTTGCCGGCGTTCAGCGCTGTGTGCGGCACTGCTGTCCACTTCGCAGGGCCATACAGTTCGGCTAGCGGTTCAAGCACCCGGAAAACGATCTTATCGCTGCCGCTTGAAATGTCCCCACGGGCCTTGCCGTCGGCGAAGGACACTTCCAAGATGCGCGGAAGGTGACGCTCAAACCCGTCGTGTCGCAGGTGAAGGGATAAGGCCGATAGTCTTTCGAGGCTTGCGCGAAGGGAGCGGTGACTTTCCGCGCTGTAGGCAACGCCCATTTGATTGACAAAAAGATAGAACGACACTTCAACCCATGACGAGTCGCCCCCGGGAGACAAAGGCCGATCTTTGTAATAGTCCACGCAACTGGCGAAAACCCTGCGGTCATAACTTCCGAGGGCCGGGCCACGATTTATCAAAGTAAAGTCGCCCATTCCAGGAATCAACCTTCCCCCGGTCTCCTGGTCGATATCGCCGCTGATCGTGTCTTGATCTACGGCGCTTTGAGCCTCGGTTGCTCCGTCGGGTGTTAGCTCTATGGTCCTCATTGACCAGAGGGCGGACCGAACGAGGACGTTCGGAAATCCCGTGGTCTCGGGCTTCCAGGAGGGCAGGAATATGTCTTTCCCGCGTCTGACGGAGCGCCTTTTCCGAGCACTGTTAACCTCGTTGGGTGTGGCGTTTGGCGGTAGTTGAAGTATCGGCTCACCAGGTACTCTGGAGGCTCGCTCAGCGCGGGCCGCCGCGCGGTGGATGACGTCCTTTTGATGTCGCGTGAAATGATTGCTTTCAAGGGCCAGCGTTGCTAGCGTTTTCACGTCGCCCGCAGCGATGGCATGTCGAGAATTTTTCGTAGTCGTCAAACTGCACCGTTAAAACTGTAGTTGGGAGAATGATTCGCTGCAGCTCGAAGGTCATGAAACTATAGGCTGAAGGATCCTTCGGTATAGGGCACAGGATGACTTTGAAAAACGGCACCCAGAACCACCTTGAAAACATGGGTGAATTTGGTGGTGCTGTTCGACCTAATCTAATAATCCCTTAGCGCAATCTCGGGTGAAGTGCCTCCTTGCCTGAATTGCTTGGGCCTTGTTTGCGCTTTTGATGCCCCGAGATCGCTACGAACGCTCCATTTTGCAGAGGGGCCTCGTAGGAATTTTTCTACCCATGAAACGTATAGCGCTGCACGGTAAAACGGTCGAATGTGAAGCTTTGGGCTTCTTGCGGACGGCACTAGCCGACCGCCGTGGAAGGCTTCTCAAACCTGATGCAGCCGCATAAGCTGAGGCGTGCTGTCCTAAGATCGAGGGCACGTTTGCCGACCAGGCAGGATGCTGACGCATCCTGTTCCATTTCGGGTGTAGCTGCCACCGCCGATGGCGGCGTGCAAGGACTCTAGAGGCAGCAGGCGTCCCGAGAAGACTCACGTTCGAACCGTCATATGAGTGGGGCCCAATGAGCGAGAACGAGAATTACCAATAAATTTTGGTACTTCGGTTTTATCTGAAGAAGACCGTCGCAAAAGAATCGAGGGATCCTGTGCAGCGGTGAGATTAGGCCCTTGATTTGGATTAGTCTGTGTGCATGGTTTTTACCGCTCACCAATCGACCGGCACTGCGACAAACTTAGCCGCCCCGTACTTTCAAGCGCCGCCGCCTCGCAGTGCGAGGTGGTGCTGTATCTGGATTTCGATGGCGTTCTCCAGCATCAGTCTGTGTACTGGCATCCTCGACGTGGTGCTTTTATCAACCAACGCGAGGCGCCTGGTCACACGTTGTTCGAATGGACGCATTTCTTGGAACAGACGCTTGCCGGATTTCCCGATGTGCGCTTGATTCTGAGCAGTACGTGGTGCATTGCACCTGGGTACGGAAAGGCTTTAAAACGCCTGCCAGAGTCGCTGCGATCAAAGTTTATCGGGGGTACATTCCATCGGCGGGTTCATGGTGCAGACCCTTGGATATTCGAGTCGTTCAGGCGAACACCCAGGTGGCTTCAGATATGGGGTGACGTAAAAAGAAGGAAGCCCGTGCATTGGCTAGCCTTGGATGACGATGTCAGTGACTGGCCACGTGAGCACCTGAAGAACCTCGTAGCTTGCGACGGAAACACTGGTCTTTCATGCGTGTCGGTTCAGGCTGACTTAAGAGAAAAACTTGCGTTATTGACGTGAGGGGTCGACGTCCGCGTGAGGTCAGGGT
This sequence comes from Acidovorax sp. KPB24-03, assembly GCF_057546605.1. NCBI lineage: Bacteria > Pseudomonadati > Pseudomonadota > Betaproteobacteria > Burkholderiales > Comamonadaceae > Acidovorax > Acidovorax sp. KPB24-03. Next base: position 10,178 of record NZ_BAAJYR010000106.1, read on the forward strand.
CCTGAGCTGCCCACCGATTTCTGGGCGTTAACAACGACTTCGCGGCGAACGTAGACATTGATCGGCACTGAACTAATGCGGGAGGTAGAGTGGCATGTCGAAAACAACATTTCATCCCTCAGGCACTGCAGCGGGGGTTAGGACAAGCAAAAGGAAAAGGAAGACCCAGGTCTACGTCTTCAAGAAGAGGCAAGAGTCCTACCTGTCCTCCACTGAGGGCGTTGCTGCACAGCGGGACTTCTACTCCGAACCGTCAGACAAGGAGACGCTAGACGACCGAATCACCAATTACGAGAAACTGGTGCTGTCGCCAGCGGTCACTGCGCTCCGCGAGTCCCCCGTGGGCCCGGTCGACGCACTGGCGCGGTACAGCGTTGGCGACGGGATGCCGAAGTTTTGCTGGCTTCGCGTCAGGCCAAGAGCTCAGAGGGGCCGCTCCGGCTTGCGAAGGTGATACTGGCTGCTCCGGCCAATGAGCAGTTGGCCGTTGCGCCATGGTGCAAGGCCTGCTGCATCAGACAGCTCCCGCTTTCGAAGCGCCAGCTGCAGCGGCCACTGCAGGGTCGGTGATCCCGCCGCAGAAGCGTCGCGTGCTGGTCTGCCAGGGCGGCCCTTGCAATCATGCAGGGGCAGGATGGCTCTGGGGGCACTTGTTGCGCAACGAACAGAAGCGACTGGACCTGCGCAATGCCGGGGAGGGCATGATGAGCGCCCGCACCAGTTGCTTGGTCCCCTGCAACCTTGCGCCCGTAGTGCAGGTGTTTCCCGAAGGGACTTGGTATGGCGGAATTGATGAGGCGGGCATCGCCCGAATCATTGATGCGCACCTACTGCGTGGGGAGGTTGTTCGCGAAATAGCCTCCGAGCCGCTACCTACCAAGCAGACATTACGGCAGCTTGAGTGAAAGGCATCTTTAGCCACATGAAGGTCTGAAAAAGCCAGAATTCGCGGCGCCAGCGAACGTCTGCTTTTGGACGCCCACACTTGCCTTTTCTTGATTCTCCGACATGGGTCCGAGGCCGCCTTTCGGTGCGGATATGCGAAGGTCTGCTCTGCAGCAATTGCGGTCATCCGGCCCCACCTCTTCGACTGAATGGCTGTTCAAGGATGATTACGCTCGTCCGTACATGCTAGGCGCCAGTCTCTAAACTATGGAAAAAATCTGTCACTGCTTGCTTCTCACTAATCGGCACATCATTTAAAAAATATGTTGCGACCCTGAATGGATGAAGCTTGTTTTTTCTCGTTATGAATATTTCAGCCTGATAAAATATGCCAGAAATATTCAACGGCAGGCTTTCTCTTTTGAATCCATTTCTGAAAGCAAATTCAAGCATGGCATTTCCAAATGCGCCAATTATTTTCCTGAAATTCAAATCATCTATTATTAATATCTCGGCCTGATCTCCAGAATAACCAATCTTTTTATATTCCCTCTTAAAAACTCAAAACGAAGACAAGAATTCTGTATTTATAGCGCCATCCTGAATTAAAGAAGAGAGGTCGAGACGCAACAATTCCATATGGACAGTCATTCTTATGGAATCTGCTGATTATTTGCTCAACTGCTTCATTGACATTACTCTGAATTCGAA
>NZ_BAAJYR010000107.1:0-11629 GCF_057546605.1 Acidovorax sp. KPB24-03
CAGCAGAACGCCGCGCTGGTCGAACAGTCCTCCGCCGCGGCGGCCAGCCTGCTGGAGCATGCCGGCCGGCTCAAGAGCGTGGTGGAGGGGTTCCAGTTCCAGGCGCCGCGCGGCACGCTGGCGGCGCCCGCCTGAGACGGCGGCGCATGCCGCCTCGCGTCAGGCGAGCTTGAGGTACACCGTTCCCTGCTCCACACGGACGGGGTAGCTGCGCAGGCCCTGGGTGAGCGGCGCGCACAGCGCGCTGCCGTCCCGCACGTCGAAGCGGCCCTGGTGCAGCGGGCACTCGATTTCGTGCCCCTCCAGGAAACCGTCGCACAGCCGCGCATTGCCGTGCGTGCACAGGTTGTCGGTGGCGAACACTTCGCCGTCCACGGTGTAGAGCGCCACGTCGCGTCCCTCGACGGTCACGCCCACCACGTCGTCCTCGGGCAGGTCGGCGCGCGCGGTCGCCTCGGTCCATCCGGTGTCGATTGCTGGCATGGTGTGTCTCCTCTCAGATGGGGTAGATGATGGAATTCGGGATCATTTCGCTGTCGTAGATGCACTCCTTGCGGGCGAAGCGCAGGCCCTCGGGCGTGCGCACCACCACGTCCAGGTAGCGCCCGACGTTGAACACCGTGGAGGGCTCCGAGAGCTTGGTGCGAAAGACGGCGTAGTTCGCCTCGCACGCCCAGCGGCCCTCCCCGGCCTGCCGCACGATCGGCGCACCGATCACGTGGCGCTGGTAATACGGGTCGTGGAACAGTGTCTCGCGGATGCCGTAGACGCGGTCCTTGAGCATGCCCTGGCTGTCGAACGACAGCGTGGCCAGCGGCAGGCCGCGCTCGTGGTTCTCGCGCGGCTGCAGGCGGTAGAGGCAGTCTTCGGTGAAGAAGCCCGGCCACCGGTCCCACTGCGCTGCGTCGAGCGCGGCGGCATAGTCGGCATAGAGCTGCTGCAGGGCGAAGTAGTCGGCGAATTCGATCGCGGTGGATTGGGCGTCCATGGTTCAGTCCTCCTTTTCCATCACGCCGCGCCAGTACTCGTACATGCCGCGGATCAGCGTTTCGGTGACCATGTGGTCGGTGTCTCCCACCTCCCGGCCGCCCAGCTCCACCAGCGCACGATGGAAAGGCTTTTGCTCGAAGCCCTGCTGCGAGAACTCGATCACCTCGCCGTCGTCGGCCGAGACGAAGCCCGCCGGCCCGAACAGATTGGCCTGGCGCAGGCGGCGCTCGGTCATCTCCTCGGTGTCGTCCTCGAAGCCGAAATGCGTCCATTCGAAATCGAAGGCATCGTGGCCCACGGGCTGGATGTGGCGCGTGGAAACGCTGTTGACCTGCTGCTGCAGGATCACGCTGGGGAACAGCGTGGTCATCACCGCCGTGGGCCCGCCCCACCAGGGCTCGGGCACGATGTCGAGAAAGCGCGGGTCTTCCAGCTGCATGCCGGCCTTGAAGCTGGAGACGTTGGACACGTCGGACTGCTTCTTGGCCTCGCCGCGCGTGGACACCATGGCCGCGTGGCGGTGGCGCCCATCCATCTTCAGCTCCGACTTGTTGTCGGCCCGCCAGAGGCCGAAGGTCACGAACCAGGTGTGCAGCAGGCCGGGGTGGTAGGGGTCCTTGATGTTCTCCTGCATCAGCTTCCAGTTGCCCGGAATGCGCTGGCGGTTGTAGCCCAGGATCTTGAGCTTGCGGCCGTTGAACAGGCGATCGAAGTAACCCAGGATCACCGGCCCGAGGAAATCCTCCAGCGACTCCACGCCGTGGTCGAACGAGGCAAAAACCACGCCGCCGCGCGTGGCCACCTTGAGCCGCGTCAGGCCGTGTTCCTCCAGCTTGAAATCCGCCGGCATGCCGCCGTGGACCTTGCCGTCCTGCTTGACGCCGCGCCGGAAAGGCACGCCCTGCAGCGCGCCGTCGAGCTTGTAGTTCCACTGGTGGTAGGGGCAGACGAACTCCTTGCGGTTGCCATGGCGCTCCCGGCAAAACCGCATGCCGCGGTGCGCGCACACGTTCTCCACCACGTGCAGCTGCAGGTCCTCGCCGCGCACCAGGATCACCGAGCGCTCGCCGATGGCCGTGCGCTTGAAGTCGCCCGGGTTCGGCACCTCGGCCTCCAGGCCCACGTAGCACCAGTGGCCGCGGTAGAAGAACCGCTCCAGCTCACGGCGGTAGATGTCCTCGCTGGTGTAGGCCGCGAAGGGCACGCGGTGCGTGCCGGGGCTTTCCCAGGTCGGATGCAATGGAAAGACGGGATGGGGCGTACTCATGGCGTTGTCTCCTTGGGACTTGTTATGGGGCGTTGCGAATCAAGAGAAGGAAGGGCTCGCAGGAAGGGGCGCTGGCCCCTGCCTCACGGCGTACTGGCGTAGAAGGCATCCGCGTAGAGGTGCTCGGCGGCGACGCCACGCTGGCGCGCCAGCAGCGACACGGCCTCCACCATGGGCGGCGATCCGCACAGGTAGGCGCGCCAGCCTTCCAGCGTGGGCCAGTCCTGCGCGATCGCGTCGGTGACCAGGCCCGTGCGCTGGCCCGGCGCCGCATCGGCCGCGGCCACCACGGCATGCACCTGCAATTGCGGGTGCCGCTGCTGCAGATCTTTCAGCCACGGCAGGCCGTAAACATCGCGCGCCGATCGGGCGCCGGCATAGACGTGGATGGGGTTGGGCATGCCCGACTCCAGCGCGCCGCGCACGATGGAGAGGATGGGCGCCAGCCCCGTGCCGCCCGCCACGCAGAGCATGGGACCTTCGTACTTGCGGCGCAGGTAGGCCGAGCCCAGCGGCCCGCTCACGCGCACCGCATCGCCCACGGCCAGCACCTGGGCCACATGGGTGGACACCCGCCCACCCTCGACCAGCCGCACGTGGAATTCGAGTTCGTCATCGTTCGGCAACCCGGCCATCGAATACGGCCGCACCAGGCCCGGGCCGAACTGCAACTGCGCGTATTGCCCCGGCGAGAAGTCCAGCGGCTTGGCCGGCTTGAGGCGCAGGCGGCGGATGTCGTGCGTGAGCGTTTCCACCGCCGTCACCGTGGCCTTGAGCGTGCGGGCGGTGTGCACCACCACCTCGTCGGGCTCGGGGATCTCGATGGTGCAGGACTCGCTCAGCACCGTCTGGCAGGCCATCACGTACTGCCCCTCGCCACCACCCAGCGGCGGCATGCGCAGCGCCTGGCCCGCATCGATCACCTCGCCCGAGAGCACCTTGCAGCGGCAGGTGCCGCAGCGCCCGGCCATGCAACTGTAGGAAACGGGAATCTGGTGCTCGCGCAGCACTTCCAGCAGGTTGGCGCCCGGCGCCACGGGCAGCACGCGGCCCAGCGGCTCGATATGCAGTTCCATCGGGTTGTCTCACTCACGGTCGTTGTTATGGCCCCGATCATTCCTGTGATCTGATAATCAGCCAATAGAATGGCGTGAATACACCGCATCACTCGGATGAATAAAGGTGCCCCGTGGAACTGGAAGACATCGATCTGAATTTGCTGGTGGTCTTTCAGCAGCTGCTCGTCACGCGCAAGGTGTCGCAGGCCGCGGAAAACCTGGGCCTGACGCAACCCGCGGTGAGCAACGCGCTGGCGCGGCTGCGCCGCCTGCTGGGCGACGAGCTCTTTTTGCGCACGGCCCAGGGCATGCAGCCCACGCCCTATGCCGACCAGTTGGCGGAGTCGGTGTCGTACGCACTGGCCATGATCCACGGCGCCCTCAACCACAAGCTGGGGTTCGATCCCGCCACCAGCCGGCGCGTGTTCAAGGTGGGCATGACGGACATCGGCGAGATCTACTTCTTGCCCCGCCTGCTGGAGCGGCTGGCCCAGGTGGCACCGGGCGTGCGCCTGACCACCGTGCGCAATTCAGCCACCGACCTGAAGGACGCCATGGAAGCCGGCAAGGTGGACCTGGCCGTGGGCCTGCTGCCGCAGCTCAAGGCCGGCTTCTTCCAGCGCCGGCTGTTCCGCCAGCCCTATGTGTGCCTGTTACGCGAAGGCCACCCGCTGCACAAGCGCCGCAGCATCGCACTGGCGGATTTTTCCAAGGCGGAGCACGTGGTGGTCGTCTCCGAAGGCACGGGCCATGGCAAGGTGGACGAACTGCTGGAGCGCATGGGCGTGGCCCGCGACGTGCGGCTCACCGTGCCGCACTTCGTCGCCATCGGCCATATCCTGCAGGCCACGCAAATGGTCGCCACCGTGCCCGAGAAAATGGCCCAGAGCATGGCCGAGCCCTTCGGCCTAGCCTATGCGCCGCACCCGGCCAAATTGCCGCAGGTGGCGATCAACCTGTTCTGGCATACGAAGTACCACCGGGATCCGGGGAACCAGTGGCTGCGGGGGGTGTTGGTGGAGATGTTTGCGGAAGGGGAGTGATGGGGTGCATGGCACGTCCTCATGACTTACACCACATCTCCGGGCATATTGATGCGGCGATGCTTGGCTATGTGCAGCAGAGTAGCGCAACGTCACCTACAGGCTGGTTGTGGTCAGTAACTAAGACCTTGGCGAACGGCAGCTCCCGCTGTATAGCCGACCTCTTGGGGACGGCCGCCTATCTAGGTTGGCTTGAACGCGTGCCCGCCGCGCACGCGCGCAAAGTCAGCGCTTCTTGCCCTGACTCTGAGTGCAGGACCGGCACCGCTTACTGCCTCCGTTAAGTTGCGCGCGAGTGGTTTGCCCCATAGGCAACTGGCCGATCATGCGGCAGACTCGGCCTCAGCAGGGGAAACTAGAACCATCGATATCACAGCGATCTTTGATGTGGGTTCAGCTGAAAATATGCGTTATAGATTAGAAGTTTGGCGATTTGTCATGGGAGAAGGCATCCAAGATTGCTAATCCGGCAGATCGAACGATGACATGGGGGGATAAATAGTTGACTGACGCGCGAACGACCGTTTTCGAGGGGCTACTTGACCCGATCGCAGGCATCGATAACGTGCTTAGGGAGGTAGTGGGAGACCCGAAGCTCGAGCAGCCTCGGCTCATCTACCTGCGGATGCACGAAGACGAACCGCAGCTTGCGTTGCTGGCTGAACTGTTGACAGACCTTCTGGTCGACTACGCAATACCCCTTACAAAGAGGCGGCGTGCCAACCAGGCCGGCACCACCTCACGCTCAGGCGGCAGCACGGCCACACACTCGAGGCTCGTGCGTGAAGCGCGGCAACTGCTCCTAAAATTCACGGAGCAGCACAAAGCTCGCTTTGGCGAGCTTGGTGAGTTGCTCTCCTACGCTATTGCCGTTCACTACATGGGCGCCGCACAGGTGGGTTCGAAGATGGCGCTCAAGACCAACAGCAACATGCCCGTGCATGGTGTTGACGGTCTCCACGTGAGGGCAAACGAGGACGGAACCATCACCTTCTTCGTTCTGGAGTCCAAGATTGTTCCCAATGCGACCGACGCGTCACGAGACATGATCGAGTCGATCTTCGAATACCAGGCGGATCGAGCCAAGCTGCTCAACGAGCTTCGACTTGTCAACGATATGTCGAACCTCGATGCACTAGAGGGTGCTCAGCGCGATGAGGCCAAGTCGTATTTCGATGCGTACTCGAGCACCGGCAATCACCGCAAGCGCCGAGATGTGCACCTCGGAAGCCTGGTGATCAGCGAGGAGGCATACAAAGACAAGCTGGCCTACGACCCTAAGGCAGACCACGACGCTCACGAGAATCACCTCGAGTCCCTATACAAGGCAAAGCACCAGCGATTTCGAGACAACCTTGCCCGCCAAGCTCAAGCCAGAAACGTCAATTTGGCGAAGTGCGAGGTCTTCCTCATCGCAGTGCCGGACGTCGATGAACTCAAGCGTGCTTTTGCTGCACTGAACCCATGACTAGCTTCGCCACTGAAGTCTCTGGCGACATTCGCCAAAACGCTGCATTCTGGATGGATTTGGCGGGCCTACGCGCGATGGGCATCCGATCGACGTTACCCTCTGAGCATGACAGCAAGGCTGGCATCGTCGGGCCAGAGCTTGGCGACGAGGGGCTGACCAGACTGTTGAACTCTGCCAGCGTCTTTGCTCTCGCACATGACGAGGAAAGCCGTGACCTTGCCCAGCAGATTGCTGTCTTCGCATCGCTGGCATTCGACAGCCCGGAGGTTCGCGGCGCGGCTGTGCACATTCTTTCCGGCTTGGGAAACTTCCCAGGGCTCAAGAAGCTAGAGCCTGAGAGTTTAGACAGCTTAGGGTTTCACACCCATTTGCGCAGCGCGCTGTTGAAGGAGCTCGCATCGGTCGAGATGGACGGGTCGCGCATATCGCTAACAGACTTTCAGCTAGACGTCTGGGAAACCCTGAAGTCGAGCGCAGTAACTGCCATCTCGGCGCCGACATCCGCGGGCAAATCGTTCGTCGTCCTCGAGCACCTGGCCGAGACAGCAAATCGAGCTGCGAACTTCGTCGCGATGTACATCGCACCCACTCGTGCGTTGCTGGCTGAAATCCAGGGCAAGCTCGAGCGTCGACTTGCGAAGATCAGCAGCGAGCTCCGCATTACAACGATCCCCGTTCCCGACCCCGAGCATCGGTCAAAGCAGATTTACGTCCTGACGCAAGAGCGCGCGCAGTTGCTGCTCTCGGCGATAGATCTGGTCGATGCTATCGACCTAGTCATCGTCGACGAGGCGCAAGCCATTGGAGACGACAGCCGCGGGATGATCCTCCAGGACGTCATTGAGAAGATTCGCAAGGCGAGCCCAAGCGCTCGCTTCCTATTCCTGGCACCAGGCGCGACAGGCTTCGACTTAGTCGGCGAAAGCGTGGGCTTGAACAACCTGGACGTTATGGAGACGGGACTGTCGCCCGTCGTGCAGAACCGCATCAGCGTCAACTTCCCGCCGGAGAACGAACACGTCGTCCATCTTGATCTGGTCACGGCCGACCGCTTGGACTCCATTGGCTCCTACACGTTCAACCGCGGCTTTGCTTTGGAAGATGACCAGAAGCTCGCGGCTGTCGCCGAAGAGTTCGGTGCGTCTGGGCGATCGCTGGTCTACGCAACGGGTGCCAAGAATGCGGAGGACCTCAGCGAGCTGCTTGCCCTCAACCGAAAGGACAGGGAGACGGAGTCGCTCAATGAGCTGGCCAAGTTCATCGAGCAGCATGTCCACAAGCGCTATTCGCTTGCGAAATTTGTGCGGCGCGGCGTCGCCTTCCATTACGGGAACATGCCAAGCCTCCTGCGCGAGGGCATCGAGACGAGCTTCCGCGAGGGCCACCTCGATTACCTGTGCTGCACCACGACGCTCTTCCAGGGTGTCAACCTGCCCGCACGAAACGTTTTCATCGACACGCCCACTCGAGGCAACAGGGGCGAGCTTCTCGAGGAAGCGTCGCTGTGGAACTTCGCCGGCCGAGCCGGTCGCCTCGGCGAGGAAGTTGTAGGCAACGTGTTCTTGGTCAACTACGAAAAGTGGGAGCACAAGCTCCTGACTGAGCGCAAGCCCTTCCAACTGAAGGTGGCCTTCAAAGAAACCATTGAGGAAGACTTTGATGCGGTGGTCGGACTTTTGGATGCCGCAGCCGAACCGGAACCTGACGAAGAGCGTAAGCGTTCTGCGCAGCGCACGACAGCTGCGGCGGGTCTGGTGCTGTTACGTGCGGCGCAAGGCTCGCTTGAATCGCTTTTGGGACGTCCGAACCTGTCATTGACGCTCGAGAAACGCGAGCAGCTGTCTGCCTCCGCTGACCGGGCGTTGGCCAACCTTGGCCTGCCTGAGTCGGTTCTGACAAGCAGCTGGATGGTCGAGCCAGTGGCCCTCGCCAGTCTGCTCAAGCGCCTTCGGCAGGGCGTTCACAAGAAAGAATTCGCGAAGTTGATGCCTGTGAACCCTTCATCCGACGCGTATGAGGTCTACAACGCCATCTTCAGACGTCTCTACAAGCACCTCGGCAGAGCCAAGCTGAAGGGCGATGAGAACAAAGGCATGAGAGGCTATGTGAACCACGTGACAGTGACTGCCCTCAAGTGGATGCGCGGCGACGCGTTGACTCAACTAGTAAACGAAGCAGTTAGGTTCAAGCTCACTACTGCTAAACAGTCTATAAGGAAGCCACCAGAACAGGCGGTCGTTGACGGCGCTATCCGTGACATGTTCGTTACGATTGAGCAGACCATCCGCTTCACGCTCGTTCAGTGGGCAAAGGCTTACGTAGACCTGCTGAAGTTTGTGCTTTTGGAAAAAGGATATGCCGAGCGCGTGGGGGAAGTCTATGACTTCTCGCTCGCGTTAGAGCTGGGCGTGTCAACAACGACTGGTAGATCCCTGGTCGAGTTCGGGCTGTCTCGCATCACTGCAGCTGCCGTGGCTGGTCTTATTACCGACTCCTCGCTCACCCCAGATAAGGTAAAGGAGTGGATACGGGCCCAGCCTGAGGACATGCTCTCCCAGCTGTCTGGGCTAGTCTTGGCAGAACTTCGTACCAAGGAGCTGTTGGCGCCTGTAGCGGCCGCAGATTGATGTGCTTCAAAGCGCGCCGTCCACGTTCAGCTGTGTTCGACCGCCAAGCTGCGCGACCGGTGGTCGTTCGCGTCGCTCGCCCGAACGTCGAATTACGCTGCCAAGCAGTCTTTCAAAAGCGATCAGCGACGTATCGGAGCCTCACCCCGATACGCCTTGTCCACCGGCTCACCCGAACCAACACAAGCCCCCTCAAAACCGATAGCCCACCCCCGCCGTCACCACCAGCGGATCCAGCCGCACCTTCGCATGTGCAGGCGCCCCGCCCAGTGCCGGCAGCGTGCCAGTCGCCGTGGTCTTGAGCCAGATCTTCTTGGCATCCACGAAGAAGCTCCAGCGTGCGTCCAGCGGCACCTCGAAGCCGGCCTGCAGCACGGGGCCAATGCCGTTCTTCACCTTCAGGTCCGACACGAAGCCGTCGCGGGATTCCAGCACCAGCGTGTAGTTGATGCCGGCGCCGATGTAGGGCCGCACGGGGCCGCCCTCCCACAGCTGGCGGCGCACGGACAGCACGGCGGGGCCGTACTTCACTTGGCCCAGCGTACCCGCGCCAGCCAGGGCGCCGGTGCCCTTGAGCGCGGTGGTGGGCGGCAGGCCCAGGGCGAGTTCGGCGCTCCAGCCTGGGTGAAAGTCGTAGATCGCGCCGAAGCCGATGCTGTCGTTGGAGTCGGCCTTGGCGCTGGCGCCGGGCACGATTTGCCCGCCGGCCCGCACTTCGGCCGAGGTGCTGAAGCCGATGTGCGCGGGGCCTGCGTAGATGCGCCAGGGCGACGGCGGCGACGCATCCGGCGATGCCGGGGTCTGCGCCTGCGCCTGTGCGGGCAGTGCGGCGATGAGGCTGCCGACAGCGGCTGCCACGGCCAAGACAGCGGCGGCCTTGCGTGCCCGGGCGCCTGGGCAAGCGGGCCGCGCCGAGAAAGATCGCGCGGTGATGTGGTGGGGTGCAATGCCTTGCATGGTGTCGTCTCCTGAATTGATTTGTCTGTGTCTTCGCTTCGCCTTGCCGTGCTGCGCGTTGGCGCCGCAGCGGCACCTGCCGATCAGTCCCGGCCGGCCCGCTCGATGCCGCGTGCGAAGCCTTCGGGGTCGGTGAACAGCGCCTCGTGGCTGCCGCCCGCCTCCACGTAGCGGAACAGGCCCAGCCGTTCCGACAGGCGCGGGTGCCAGGGCAGGCTGTGGGGCAGCGCGGTGTCTTCGCGGCAGTTCAGGTACGACTTGCCCAGCGCCAGCGCGGCGGTGGGCTGCGACAGGGCGATGGGGTCGGTCAGGCAGCGCAGCGGCTGCGGGTGCAGCAGGGCGTAGGTGCTGCGCGCCAGATCGGCATCGGCGTCGTTGATGAAGCATTCGCGCCAGACCTCGAAGGGCAGTTGCACGCCGCCGCCGCCAGCGGCCGCGAGGCCCTCGAACAGGGCGCGGTAGTGCGGAGGTGCCATGTCGCACAGGGCCTCGCCGGGCAGCGGCACGAAGGCGTTCACATAGACCAGCCGCCGGATGCGCTCGGGCACGCGGTCGGCGGCGCCGGACAGCAGCATGCCGCCGTAGCTGTGGCCGACAAGCCGCACTTCGCGCAGGTCGTTCGACGCGAGGAACTGCACCAGCCCGTCGATCGCATCCTGCAGGCCCAGCGGGGCCGTGCCATCGCCAGGGCGGTTGCCCGGCAGCGTGGGGCAGTGCACGGTGTGGCCGCGTGTGCGCAGGTGCTCCGCGGTGGCTTGCAGCGTGTCGCCCGTGTGCCAGGCGCCGTGGACCAGGACGTAGGTGTCCGCCATGTCGTTGTCTCCTTGTGTGGTGGGAGACCCATGGTGTCGCGCCTGCCGGGCCGTGGATGGCCGATGCGTGCCAACGTGGCGGACGCTGGGTGCCGTGCGGCTCGCCTTTAACCGGCGCAGGCCGTTGGCTCCGCCTGGCCGTGCTGCGGCACTGTCTGCGGCGACCCTTGCCTGGTTGCCCGACTGAATCCAGCCCGTGTCAGTGCGGACTGGCGAAGGCTTGCGTTGGCGCGCAGCGCTCCTGCGCGGGGGTTCTGCCGCACCACTGGCGACAGGCGCGTGCGAAGTGCGACGGGTCCAGGAAGCCCGCGCGCCGGCCGATCTCGGCCACCGTCAGGTGCCGGTGCGAGGGCGCATGCAGCATGCGCTGCGCCACCGCCATGCGCTCGCGCATGAGCAGCAGCGCAAAGGTGCTGCCGCCCGCCGACAGGGCGCGGTGCAGGGTGCGCAGCGACACGCCCACGTCATCGGCCACATTGGCGGCGGTGAGGCCGTGCTCGCCAAAGCGCTGGCGCACGCAGTGCTCGATGCGCTGCAGCAGGCCGGGCTGGGGCGGCGCATCAAGCGCAGTACCGCAGGCCAGCGACAACAGGCCGCCCAGGTGCTCGGCCTGCAGCGTGCCCAAACGGGCGGGCTGTTCGGCGCGCAGCTGGGTCACGTAGGCGCTCAGCACCCGGCCCCATCCGGCAGCGCCGTCCACGCGCCGGCCCAGCCAGCGGTCGGCGGCGGGCAGCCAGGTGTCCAGCCAGCCGATGGGGATCTGGATGGAGACGGTGTCCACCGCCTCGGGAAACTCCAGCAAATAGCGGCGGCGCGAATCGATCAGTGCCAGGTCGCCCGGCAGCAGGCGGGCGGCGCCGGCATCGTCCTGCGCGACGTGGCAGGGCGACGACTCCTTGCAGAGCAGGTAGTAGAAGTTGTCGCCCCCGCTGCGGCGGATGCCCTGCAAGGTGCGGCGCACGCGCTGCGCGCTGCCGCTCACGCGGTTGACGCGCAAGCCGCCGCAGGGCATGGAGGCCAGCGTGGCCGAAAAAGCCTGGCGCTGGCCGGGCTCCACCTCCATGTCGAGGAAGCAGTCGCAGACCGCGCCGACCCAGTAGTCCGCCCGCTGCGCGGCAGGAACGGCATCGGTGCTCCATGTGCGGATGGCGTATTCCATGGCCTGGCTGTCGGCGGTCGGCTCCGACTGCATTGCTATGCTTTTGGATGCCATGGTGCGCTCTCCCTGTGCGCTGCGGGCCGTTTTGGCTTGAATGGGCGCTCGGCTCAGGCGTCCCTGCGCACACGCCCGAGCAGCAGCACCGCCGCGGCCGCCAGCACCGCGGGCACGGCAGCCACCAGGATGATGGACGCAGGCGTCCAGGCCGCGGCCAGCAGGGCGCCGCCTGCCAGCGGCCCGACGAT
>NZ_BAAJYR010000108.1:0-11523 GCF_057546605.1 Acidovorax sp. KPB24-03
GTCCACCTGCGGCAGCGCCGCCACCGGCAGCAGCCGCCAGGCCAGCAGGCCCATCAGCACCAGCGCCAGCGACAGCAGCGAGGTGGCCACCGGGCGGCGGATGCACAGGCGCGCCAGGTTCATGGCCCGCTGCCCGCCGTGCCGTCCTGCCAGGCCGCACGGCGGCGCGAAAGCCGCTGGCCCAGCCGGTCGAAATACAGATACACCACGGGGGTGGTGAAGAGCGTGAGCACCTGGCTGACCACCAGCCCGCCCACCATCACGATGCCCAGCGGCTGGCGCAACTCCGCGCCCGAGCCCTGTGCGAGCATGAGGGGCAACGCGCCCACCAGGGCGGCCAGCGTCGTCATGAGGATGGGGCGCAGGCGCAGCAGCGCGGCACGCCGGATGGCCTCGTGCGCGGGCAGCCCGAGGCGGCGCTGCGCATCCAGGGCGAAGTCCACCATCATGATCCCGTTCTTCTTGACCAGGCCGATGAGCAGCACGATGCCGATCACCGCGATCAGGTCCAGCGGGCGGCCGCTGACGAGCAGGGCCAGCAGCGCGCCGACGGTGGCCGAGGGCAGCGTGGAAAGGATGGTGATGGGGTGGATGGTGCTTTCGTAAAGCACCCCGAGCACGATGTACATGGTGACCACCGCTGCCAACACCAGCCACAGCGTGTTGGACAGCGATGCGCGGAACGCCTCGGCCGCGCCCTGAAAGCGCGTCTCGATCTGGGGCGGCAGACCGGTGGCCGCAAGCTCCCGTTCGATGGCCGCCACGGCCGCCCCGAGCGAGTGGCCCGCGCCCAGGTTGAACGACACCGTGGCCGCCGGAAACTGGCCTTGCTGCAGGACCTGCAGCGGCGCGGGCTGCTGGGTGATGCGCGCCACGGCCGCCAGCGGCACGCTGCGCCCGGACGGCGTGGACACGAACGTGGTCTGCAACGCATCCAGCCCGCGTGCGTGGCGCGGATCGACCTCCAGCACCACGCGGTACTGGCTGGCCTGGGTGAACAGCGTGGCGATCTGCCGCTGGGCGTAGGCGTTCTGCAAGGCGGTGGCGATGTCGGCCACGGTGAGGCCCAGGCGCGCGGCGGCGTCGCGGTCCACCTCCACGTGCGCCTGCCGGCCCTGTTGCTGCAGGTCGCTGGCCACGTCCGCCAGTTCGGCGCGGGCGCGCAGCCGCTCCACCAGGCGTGGCACCCAGGTGTCGAGCAATGCCGGGTCCGGCGTGGTCAGGGTGAACAGGTACTGCGTGCGGCTCACACGGTCTTCGATGGAGAGTTCCTGCACCGGCTGGAACCAGGCCGTGATGCCGCCCACCTGGCGCGCGCGGGCGCGCAGGCTGTCCAGGATGGCGCGGGCACTGGTCTGCCGGTCTCCATGGGCGCGCAGGTTGATGAGCATGCGCCCGCTGGAGAGCGAGGCATTGCTGCCGTCCACCCCCACGAAGGACGAAAGGCTCGCCACGTCCGGCTCCTGCAGCAGTGCGTCGGCCAGCGCCTGCTGGCGCTGCGACACCACGGTGAACGAGCTGTCGGGCGCCACCTCGGTCACCACCTGGACCACCCCGCTGTCCTGCACCGGAAAGAATCCCTTGGGCACGGCCAGGTAGAGCAGGACGGTGAGGACCAACGTGGCCAGCATCGCCAGCATCGTCAGGCCCTGGTGCGCGAGCACCGCATCGATCGCGCGGCCATAGCGTTCGAGCACGCGGTCCATGAAGCCCGTGCCCTTGCCTTCGCCGGGCGGCGCGTGCAGGGGGGCCTTGAGCAGCCGGGCGCTCATCATCGGCGTGAGCGTGAGCGACACCAGCAGCGAGATTCCGATGGCCACGGCCAGCGTGAGTGCGAACTCGTGGAACAGCCGCCCGACCACGTCGCGCATGAACAGCAGCGGAATCAGCACGGCCACCAGCGACACGGTGAGCGAGACCAGGGTGAACCCGATCTCCGAAGCGCCCTTGAGCGCCGCCTGCAGCGGCGGCAGGCCCTGCTCTCAGTGGCGCGCGATGTTCTCCAGCATGACGATGGCATCGTCCACCACGAAGCCCGTGGCGATGGTGAGCGCCATCAGGCTCAGGTTGTTGACCGAAAAGCCCAGCAGGTACATCACGCCGAAGGTGCCCACCAGCGACAGCGGCACCACCACGCCCGGAATGAAGGTGGCGGTGGCGCTGCGCAGGAACAGGAAGGTCACCAGCACGACCAGACCCACCGCGAACACCAGCTCGAGCTGCACGTCGCGCACCGAGGCGCGGATGCTCTGCGTGCGGTCGGTGAGCAGCGCCACGTCCACGGCGGCGGGCAGGGTGGCGGTGAGCTGGGGCAGCAGGGCACGCACCCGGTCGGCGACGTCGATCACGTTGGCACCCGGTTGCCGCTGCACGTTGAGCAGCACGGCCGGCTGCCGGTCGGCCCATGCGGCCAGAAAGCGATCTTCCGGGCCGGATTCGACGGTGGCCACGTCGCCCAGGCGGATCGGAGCGCCCGGCGGCGCAGTGCCCGTGCCGGCGACGGCCGGGTTGGACGCCACCGTGCCGGTGGGAGTGCGCCAGGCGACGATGAGCCGGCGGTAGGCGTCCGGCGAGGTGATCTGGTCGTTCGCGTCCAGCAAGGTGGTGCGGTACGGGCCGTCGAAGCTGCCCTTGGGCTGGTTGGCATTGGCGCCCGCGATCGCCCGGCGCACGTCTTCCATGCCCAGTTGCTGCGCCGCCAACGCCGTGGGGTTGACCCGCACCCGCAGAGCCGGGCGCTGACCGCCGGCCAGGCTCACCAGACCCACGCCCGACAGCTGCGCGAGCTTTTGCGCCATGCGCGTTTCCACGAGGTCGTGCACCTCGTGCAGCGGCAGGCTCGCCGAGGTGATGGCCAGGGTGAGGATGGGCGCGTCGGCCGGGTTCACCTTGCGGTAGATCGGCGGTGCGGGCAGGTCGGCGGGCAGCAGGCTGGCCGCGGTGTTGAGCGCGGACTGCACGTTCTGCTCGCTCACGGCCAGGTCCGCGTCCAGCATGAACTGCAGCGTGATGACCGAGGCACCGCTGGAGCTGGTGGACGACATTTGCCGCAGCCCCGGGATCTGCCCGAGCCGGCGCTCCAGCGGCGCGGTGATGGCACGGGCCGCGACATCCGGGCTGGCGCCCGGGTGGAAGGTGAACACCTGGATGACGGGGTAGTCCACCTGCGGCAGCGCCGCTACCGGCAGCAGGCGCCAGGCGATCGCCCCTGCGATGAGCAACGCCAGCATGAGCAGCAGCGTCGCCACCGGGCGCAGGATGAACGGGCGCGAAAGATTCATGGCGGCGGCGGTACCAGGGCAGCGGTGGTTCGGGCGTTGCGGTGCAGCGCCATCAGCGCGCCGTGCTGGCGGAGGTGGAGGCTGCCGCGGCCTGCGCTTTTGCGCGCTGCTGCAGCTGATGCGCGGTCTGAGGGGGCTCGCCATCCACCACCTGCGCCACGTCGATGCCGTCCCGCAGGCGATCCAGCCCTTCCAGCACGACGGAATCGCCTTCGGCCAGGCCCTGGGTCACGACCAGGCGCTCGCCATCGCTGGCACCCAGCGCCACGCGGCGCAGCACGGCTTTACCGTCCCGCACGGTGTACACGTAGGGCCCCTGGCTGCCGTGCTGAACCGCATCCGCCGGCACAACGAGGGCATTCTCCAGCGTGCGCACTTTCAGCCGCACGTTGACGAATTGGTTGGGAAAAAGCGCGTCGTCGGCATTGTCGAACTGGGCCTTGAGCCGCAAGGTGCCGGTGGCCGTGTCGATCTGGTTGTCCAGGGTGGTCAGCCGCCCGGTTCCCAGCAGGGCGGCTTCGGCGCGGTCCCAAGCCTGCACCACCAGGGGCCGGGCACCGCGTGCGCCGGCACGTACGGCCGGCAGCTGGGTTTCGGGAATGGCGAACAGCACTGTGATGGGGTGCGTCTGCGTGATGGACACCAGGCCCTGGGCATCGGCCGTCGCGACCAGATTGCCCGCATCGACCCGCCGCATGCCCAGACGGCCGGCCACCGGGGCCTCGATCCGCGTGTACGACAGCTGCAACTGGGCCTCCTGCACCTGGGCGCGCGCAGTCGCCAGGCTGCCGCGCAGTTGGGCCACCAGGGCTTCCTGGGTTTCCAGCTGCTGCCGCGCGATGGAGTCCTGCTGCAGCAGCGTGCGGTAGCGCGCCACGTCGCGCTCCGCGCTTTGCAGTTGCGCCTGCATCTGCTGCTGCAGGCCCTCGGCCTGTGCCAGCTTCACGCGGAAGGGCGCGGGGTCGATCTCGGCCAGCACCTGGCCACGCCGCACCTCCTGGCCCTCCTGGAACAGCACGCGCGCCAACTGGCCGTCCACGCGGCTGCGCACGGTCACGCTTTGCAGCGCAGTCACGGTGCCGATGGCCTTGATCTGCTCGTCCATGGCCTGCCGCTGCACACCCACGAGGCGCACCGGAATGGGTCCGCTCCAGGGACTGGGCCCCGTTTCCTGCAGCGCAGGTTGGCGCCATATGAGATACCACGCCACCCAGGCCAGCAACACCAGCACCACGCAGCCCAGCAGCCGCAGCCAGAGACGGCGTGTGGATGCCGCCGGCATCCGCTCAGAATCCATTTCAACCATGTCGGGCCCGTCGAGGGGAGAAGAGTGCCAGCGCCGCGGGCGCAGGAAGCCGGTGCGCAACCCGGCGAACCGGGAGTTGCAGCGGCATTGTCGGTCCCATGCGAAGACGGGGCGGTGGGGACGTGTGCGGTGCGATGCCCGGTCAGGGTTGGCCGCCTGCGAATTTAGCCGAAAGAACGGTCTAAATGATAATGACTTTTAATTGGAAGGTGATCTGTGCCACCACGAAAAAGCGCCCGGGCCGCTGTGCGGACCGCGCTTTACATCGAACGGCCATTCGGTGGCGTGGCGCCACCGAACCCCGTGCGCGAAGGGATCAGCCAGCCAGACGCTTTTCCAGCGCGGCCTTCGTGTCGAGCAATGCGGCAGGCAGGTGGTAGGCCAGTTGATCGAAATGGGCCGTGTGCAGCTTCAGCTCGTCGGCCCAGGCGGCGGCATCGATGCGGGTGACCGTGTCGAACTGGACCGGGGTGAATTCGATGCCCGTCCAGTTGATCTCGCCGTACTGGGGGGCGGTGCCGATCGGCGTGTCCTGACCTCTGGCCTGGCCTTCGATGCGGTCGATCATCCACTTGAGCACGCGCATGTTGTCGCCATAGCCGGGCCAGACGAACTTGCCGTCGTCGCCCTTGCGGAACCAGTTGGTGGTGTAGATCTTCGGTTGTTGTGCGCCGGCGGCAGCGATCTTCTCGCCCATGTTCAGCCAGTGCTGGAAGTAGTCGCTCATGTTGTAGCCCATGAAGGGCAGCATGGCGAACGGGTCGCGGCGCACCACGCCCTGCTGGCCGGCGGCGGCGGCAGTCGTCTCGGAGCCCATGGTGGCGGCCATGTAGACGCCTTCCGTCCAGTTGCGGGCCTCGGTCACCAGCGGCACGGTGGTGGAGCGGCGGCCGCCGAAGATGAACGCGTCGATCTTCACGCCCTTGGGGTCGTCCCAGGCTTCGTCGAGCGCGGGGTTGTTGGTGGCAGCCACGGTGAAGCGCGCGTTGGGGTGTGCGGCCTTGGCGCCGGTTTCCTTGGCGATCTGGGGCGTCCAGTCCTTGCCTTGCCAGTCGATCAGGTGGTCGGGCAGCTTGCCGGTGTCCTTTTCCATGCCTTCCCACCACACGTCGCCATCGTCGGTCAGCGCGACATTCGTGAAGATCACGTTCTTGTCCAGGCTGGCCATGCAGTTGGGGTTGGTGTGGTAGTTCGTGCCCGGGGCCACGCCGAAATAGCCGGCTTCGGGGTTGATGGCGCGCAGGCTGCCATCGGCCTGGGGCTTGATCCAGGCGATGTCGTCGCCGATGGTGGTGACCTTCCAGCCTTCGAACGCCTTGGGCGGAACCAGCATGGAGAAGTTGGTCTTGCCGCAGGCGCTCGGGAAGGCGGCGGCCACGTGGTACTTCTTGCCTTCGGGGTTCGAGACACCCAGGATCAGCATGTGCTCAGCCAGCCAGCCCTGGTCGCGGCCCATGGTGGAAGCGATGCGCAGCGCGAAGCACTTCTTGCCCAGCAGCGCGTTGCCGCCGTAGCCCGAGCCATACGACCAGATCTCGCGCGTTTCGGGGTAGTGCACGATGTACTTGGTCTTGTTGCAAGGCCAGGACACGTCCTTCTGGCCGGTCTGCAGCGGGGCGCCCACGGTGTGCACGCAGGGCACGAAGTCGCCTTCCATGCCCAGCACGTCGTACACGGCACGGCCCATGCGGGTCATGATCTTCATGTTCACGGCGACGTAGGGGCTGTCGGACAGTTCGATGCCCACGTGTGCGATGGGAGAGCCCAGCGGGCCCATGCTGAACGGCACCACGTACATGGTGCGGCCCTTCATGCAGCCGTCGAACAGCGGCTGCAGCGTGGCGCGCATCTCGGCCGGTGCCATCCAGTTGTTGGTGGGGCCGGCATCTTCCTTCTGGGCGGAGCAGATGTAGGTGCGGTCTTCCACGCGGGCCACGTCGCTCGGGTCAGACCAGGCAAGGTAGCTGCCGGGGCGCTTGGCGGGATTGAGTTTCTGGAACGTGCCGGCATCGACCAGTTGCTGGCAGAGGCGGTCGTACTCTTCCTGGGAACCGTCGCACCAGTAGATGGCGTCGGGCTTGCAGAGGACGGCCATGTCGGCCACCCAGGCGAGCAGGCGGGCGTTTTTGACGTAGGCGGGGGCTTTGAGATCCAGGCCTTGCATGGTGGGTGCGTTCATCGGGAGCTTCCTGAAGTTGAAAAACAGTTTTTTCAAAGGAAGCTGCCGACGAGCGGCGCGACGTGGGGGCCTGCGCATGGGTCTTCTGAGCGCTGCCTTTGAAAAAACGGCTGGATGCTCAGTCGGCGGGCGGGGAGTGCGGCGAGAGCTGCAGGGTCCGCGGGTCGGCTGGGATGACGATTTTATGAATCCCACCCGCGCCTGTCTGTCAGACAGACATTACTTTCATGCAAAAAAGGCATGGGGTTATGTGGGTGTTGAGCATGATCTGGACTGCCATGTCGCTGCCGGGACAAATCTGCCGATTTTTCCTTAGTCGCCTGCTTGCGTGCCCTGCGGATTTCTCCGAAAGTTCAATTACCGCCCGGCAGGTAAAAAATGGATTGCAGTGTTTTGGCCGTGGCGAGATTCCATGCCACACAAGGAGATATATGGACTTCCAGACCTTGCAACTCGCGGTGCAGGACCGCATCGCCGTCGTGACACTGAACCGGCCACCGGTCAATGCCCAGAACGCGGAGCTGCGTGCCGAGATCACGCAGGTATTCGATGAATTGTCGGATCGGGAGGACGTCTCGGTCGTGGTGCTGACCGGCGCAGGCAAAGTTTTTTCCGCAGGTGCCGACATCCGCGAGCGCCCCAACCTCGGTGCGACCGCGGGCGCTTACGGCCGCCACAACCGGCTGGTGCGCGAATCGTTCTACGCAGTTGTCGAATGCTCCAAGCCCGTCATCGCGGCCATCAACGGGCCCGCCATGGGTGCGGGCTTCGGTCTGGTGATGGCCTCTGACATCTGGGTGGCTTCCGAGGACTGCTATGTGTCGATGCCTGAGATCAACGTAGGGCTCGCAGGGGGCGTGACTTTCCTGCAGGAGGTGTTCGGCCGTTCACGCGCACGTCGCATGTTCTTCACCGGCATGAAGGTCAGTGGCGCCGAACTCTATCGCCTGGGCCTGGTGGAGGCCTGCCTGCCTGCCGAGGAGCTGATGCCCTACGCGATGGACCTGGCGCGCGAGATCGCCTCCAAGAGTCCCATTGCGCTGCGGCTGGCCAAGGAGGCCGCGCGACTGACGCAGTTGATGCCGTCGCGCGACGCCTATCGCTATGAGCAGGGCAACACCGTCGCGTTGTCCAAGACGGAGGATGCCAAGGAGGCCCAGCGCGCCTTCCTGGAAAAGCGCGCTCCGGTTTACGTGGGCCGCTGACGGGCAGAGAGAGCAGCCGGGCCTGCGCCCAGGACGCTGCTGCAAAATGGAGGCTGCACGACACCATCCCCATCGCAGCGATGCGAGGGGTTTGTGGCACCGGGGTGGCGCCGATCCGCCGCCCGGCCGGGTGCCAGAACTACAAAAGAGAGGAGGCCTCCCCCTATGGCAAACCGTCCAGCCGCTTCGGCGAACGACCCCGTCGACTCTGCGCCCACGACCCGCTCCGACACCCGGCAGGAACAGCTCATCGACATTGCATGCCGCCTGTTTGCGCAGCGCGGGTACGAGGGCACTTCGCTGCGTGACATCGCCGAAGAGGCCAAGATCACCAAGGCGGCGCTGTACTACCACTTCCCCAACAAGGAAGCGCTCTACGAGCGCATCGTGCTGGAATCCATGCAGGCGCTGGTGGACTCCGTGCGCGAGGCGATGGCCGGGGGCGCCACGCCGGTCGACAAGGTGCGGCTGTTCATGCAGTCGTCGGCCGACTTCCTCGACCGCAGCCGCCATTCCTGGATCGCTGGCTCCAACGCCTTCTGGTCCGGCAGCGCGGTTGACCCGCGTGCCATGGCCGTCTATCTGCGCGACGAGTACGAACACCTGCTGCGCGACAGCATCGCGCAGGCCATCTCGGCAGGGCAGTTCCGTGCGGTGGACCCGGCCATGGCCGGGCGCATGCTGCTGTCCATGCTGAACCACATCGCGCGGTGGCATTCGCCCGGAGGTCGCCTCACCACCCGGCAGGTGATCGAGCAGTACCTCGACATGGCGTTCGGCGGCCTGCTGCAGTAAAGCGCGCCACCTTCTCCCGGGCACCCCCCAAGCCGCCCCGGCCTGCGCCGGGGCGGCTTGTTCGTTTCTGGCCTTCCTGGCGCGCGGCGCGGGTTTTCCCTGTTCATTTACTTGCCGGCCGTTTAGTAGACTTTTCGCAGGAGTCTACCCATGCGCACTGACCGACGCCATTTCCTCTTGTTGCCCTGGAGTGCAGGCCTGGCCTGTGCCCAGGCGCGGGCGCAAGGCGTGGTGGGCGCTGAGGGGCTGGTGGGGGCCAAGCCCGTCCAGATCGTCGTGCCTTACGCCGCTGGAGGCCTGACGGACAACCTGGCACGCCCGATCGCGTCGGCCCTCTCGGCGCGGTGGTCCCGGCCAGTGGTGGTCGACAACCGCAACGGCGGGGGCGGCACCATCGGCACGGCGTTGGTGGCGCGCGCGCCGGGCGATGGCCATACGCTGCTGCTCACGGCATTCGGCTACATCGCCAATCCGCTGTTGATGAAACAGCTGCCTTACGATCCACGCGCCCTGGCTCCCCTCGCCATGGTGGGCGACACGCCCAGCGTTCTGTACGTGAGCACGCGCCTGCCCGTGACGTCGGTGGCCGAGTTGGTGGTGTACGGCAAGGCACACCCGGGCAAGCTGGTGTTCGCTTCGTCCGGCAACGGGTCCAGTCCGCACATCGCCGCAGAACTGCTGGCGTCCCTCACGGGCATGGACATCGTGCATGTGCCTTACCGCGGCAATGGGCCCGCGCTGAACGATCTGCTGGGCGGGCAAGTCCATGCCATGTTCGATTCGGTGGCGTCGTTGTCCCATGTGCGCAGCGGACGGCTGCGGGCGCTGGGTGTTGCGAGCACCGCCCCGCTGGCCCGGGCGCCCGAGTTGTTGCCCATTGCCCAGTCCGGCGTGCCGGAGCTGGCCCATTTCACCGCAGGGGGCTGGTTCGGCTTTTTCCTGCCGGCATCCACTGCGCCCGCATTGCAGCGATGGCTGCATGCCGAATTGCGCCAGGTTCTGGAGCAGCCCGCCGTGCGCGAAGCCGTGGAGCGTGCCGGTGTCGAGCCCCGCAACCTAGACCTGGAGGCCTTCGCGGCCTACCTGCGCGCGGAGAGCGAGCGCTGGGCCCCCGTTTTCCGTGAACGCAACATTCAACTGGATTGATGCGTGCCGTGGCCTCTACCCCGCCTGCGCGCGCAGCCGCCACGCCGCGGCCTTCTACCGCATGGTCAAGGGCTGTGGCTTCCTTCTTTTCTGCAATGAACCGGGGCTAGCGCCCCAGCACTTCCAAGCACCATGACGATCTCCCTCCCTTCATCGCACACCCTCGACCCCTACGATGCCTTCCGCGAGGAACTGCGCCAGTTCGCCGAGTCCGAATGCCCGTCGGCCTTGAAGGAGGTCGTTCGCAACAACCAGAAGGTCACGCGCAACGAGTACCGCATCTGGCAGGAAAAGCTCTTCGCGCGCGGCTGGGGTGCGCCCAACTGGCCGGTGGAATACGGCGGCACGGGCTGGGACCTGCAGCAGCGCTACCTGTTCGAGGAGGTCACCGCGCAGGCCGACTGCCCGCCCCAGTACCACCACGGCCTGGGCCACATCGGCCCGGTGATCATGCACTTCGGAACGCCCGAGCAGAAGGCGCGCTTTCTGCCGCGCATCCTGGACGGCAGCGAGTGGTGGTGCCAGGGCTACTCCGAGCCCGGCGCGGGCTCCGACCTGGCGTCGCTCAAAACGGCGGCGGTGCGCGACGGCGACCACTACGTGATCAACGGCCAGAAGATCTGGACCTCGCACGCGCAGGAGGCCGACATGATGTACACGCTGGTGCGCACGTCGAACGAAGGGCGCAAGCAGGCCGGCATTTCGCTGCTGCTCGTGCCCATGGACACGCCGGGCATCGAGGTGCGGCCCATCCCCACGATCGACCACTGGCACCACGTCAACGAGGTGTTCCTCCACGACGTGCGCGTGCCTGTCGCCAACCTCCTGGGCGTGGAAGGCGAGGGCTGGAAATGCGCCAAGTTCCTGCTCGACCGTGAGCGGCTCTCGCCCGCGACGGTGCCTCGCCTGGCCCGGCTGGCTGAGCAGGTGGGGGATCTGCTGCGCGCACGCGGCGCTGGCGGATCGGCGCCCAGCGCGAGCCAGCATGTGCTGCTCGAACGCCTGTACCTGGCCCAGGCCGGCGTGGCGGGCGCGCGCGAGATGCTGCTGAGCGCCATCCAGGAGGAGATGCAAGGCACGCTGGCAGCCTCGAAATCGTCGGCGCTCAAGCTCTACTGCTCGGACCTGTCCCAGCAGCTCATCGGCATCGCGCTGGACATCGCCGGCCCCGAGTACGCCGCGCGCCTGGTCGACACGGTCGCGGCCACAGGGCAGGAAGTGGCGGGCGATTCAGACGACCCCCTGCGCCAACTCATCCACACCTACCTGTTCTACCGCTCGCGCACCATCGCCGGGGGCACCAGCGAAGTGCAGAAGAACGTGATCGCCCGCGACCTTTTCGGAGCCTGACCCATGACATTCCACGCCACGCCGATGTTCCCCGGCGACCTCTATGACACCACCTCCCGCGTGGCCGCTGCGCGCCCGTGGCAGAGACCTTCGAATCCCAGGAGCCCAGCGAGACATGGAACCAGTTCCTGCAGCTGGGCTGGCAGGGGGTGCTGATTGACGAGACGCACGACGGTGCCGGCGCCTCGCTGGGCGATGTGGCCGCCATCGCCGAAGCCGCGGGCCGGCATGCCCTGGCGCAGCCCCTGGCCGCGCGCTGCG
>NZ_BAAJYR010000109.1:0-11426 GCF_057546605.1 Acidovorax sp. KPB24-03
GCCGGGCAGCGCCTCGGGCAGGTACACGTGCCAGACGATGTGCCACTTGCGGCAGCCCATGGCCTGCGCGGCCTCGATCAGGCCCGGGTCCACCTCGCGCAGGCTCACCTCGGCGATGCGCGCGAAGAACGGCGTGGCACTGATGGCCAGCGGCACGATGGCCGCCCACACGCCGATGGTGGTGCCGGTGACCAGCCGCGTGAACGGAATCAGCGCCACCAGCAGCACGATGAAGGGCGTGGCCCGAAAGCCGTTGACCACGCTGCCCACACCGCGGTGGATGCGTGGCGAGGCGAGGAACCCGCCGGGCGCGGTCACGATCAGCAGCACCGCCAGCGGAATGCCCGCCACGAAGGCGATGGCGGCCGACGTGCCCACCATGGTCAGCGTGTCGAGAAACGCCTGGGTGTAGCGCTCAAAGGGAATGCTCAACGTCAGCGACATGGCCGATCACCTCGATGGAATGGGCAATGGCGCCAGGGCCTTGCACCAGATGGACGAAATCAGGCAGCGTCACCGTGCCGGGCAGCGACACGATGAGCCGGCCCTGCGCATGGCCGCGGATGCGGTCCACGCCGCCGTGCACCAGCCTGACGGGGCTGTGCAGGGCCTGGGCGATGCGCGCGAAGTCGGGCTCCAGCCCGCCCTCGCCGGTGTAGCCCAGGCGCAGGATGCGCTGGTAGCCGCCCTGCGCCGGTGGCTCGGCCTGCAGCCGCCCCTGCAGGTCGTCGGGCAGGCCGTGCTGCAGCGGCGCCAGCAGCGCGCGCGTGGCGTCGTGCTGTGGCGCGCCGAACACCTTCCACACCTCGCCCTGCTCGGCGATGCGGCCCTGCTCCAGCACCAGCACCTGGTCGGCGATCTCGCGGATCACGCTCATCTCGTGCGTGATGAGGATGACGGTGATCCCTAAGCGCCGGTTGATGTCGCGCAGCAGCTGCAGGATGGCATGCGTGGTCTCCGGGTCCAGCGCCGAGGTGGCCTCGTCGCACAGCAGGATCTCCGGCGCCGTGGCCAGCGCCCGGGCAATGCCCACGCGCTGCTTCTGCCCACCCGACAGGCGCGCGGGGTAGGTGCGGTGCTTGTCCGAGAGGCCCACCAGGGCCAGCAGCTCCTCGACCCGCTGGTGGATGGCGGCGGGCCGCCAGCCGGCCACGCGCAGCGGCAGGGCCACGTTGTCGTACACCGTCTTGGCGGCCAGCAGGTTGAAGTGCTGGAAGATCATGCCGATGCGCCGGCGCAAGGCTACCAGGCCGTCGTCGTCCAGCGTGGCGATGTCGGTGCCATCCACCCGCACGCGGCCCGAGGTGGGCGACTCCAGCCGGTTGATGGTGCGCAGCAGGCTCGACTTGCCCGCGCCGCTGCGCCCGATGATGCCGAAGATGCTGCCGGCCGGGATCTGGAGGCTGATGTCCTCCAGCGCCGCCACCGGCCCGGCGGACGACGCGTACACCTTGCCGAGCTGCTCGAAGACCACGGAGCCCGAAGGTGCGCCGGCCTCCGCCGATGGTGCGGGCGGCGGTGCCGCCCCGGCGCGGGGCTGCGGCGCCCCGGCAGGGGCCGTGGCGGGGGAGGGTGCAGTGCCGGCAGCGCTGCGCCAGACGGGTGATGGGGAGGCGGCGGTCAGGCTCATGGCGTCTTCCAGGGCAGCGTGTACAGCTTGGGGTCGTTGTTGAAGCGCGCGGACACCACCTCGCGCACCTTGGGCGAATGCTGGAACAGCTGCACGAAGCGGGCGATCTTCGGGTCCTGCGCCTTGTCCTTGCGCGCGACGAAGCCCATGGCGTAGAACGAATCGTCGATGCCGGAGTACAGCAGCGCGCGGCTGGCCTGTTCCTTCTTGCCGGCGTTGACGAAGTAGCTGGGCCACACCACGGCCAGGTCCACGTCCTGCAGCGAATGGATGAGCTGCGGGCCTTCGATCTCATAGAAGCGCAGCTTCTTCGGGTTCTCGACCACGTCGTTCACGCTGGCGCCCACGGCATTGCCCTGGCGCAGCTTGATGAGGCCGGCCTTCTGCAGCAGGAGCAGCCCGCGTCCCTGGTTCACCGGGTCGTTCGCCACCGACACCTTGGCGCCCTCGGGCACGTCCTGCAGCCGCTGGATGCGGTTGGAGTAGATGCCGATGTTCTGCAGCAGGCCCAGGCCCACCAGCTGCAGCTGGTAGCCGCGCTCCTTGATGGCGTTGTTCAGGAACGCCTGGTGCTGGAAGAAGTTCAGGTCGATGTCGCCGTTGTTCACCGCCTCGTTGGGCAGCGTCCAGTCGGTGAACTCGACCAGCTTCACCTCCAGGCCCTGGGCCTTGGCCTCGGCCACCACGGCCTCGACCGCGTCGGAGGTGACGCCGGGCGTGGAGCCGATGCGGATCACGTCGGCCGCGTGCGCTGTGAGGGCGGATGCGGCCAGCAGCCAGCCCAGGGCGGCGGCCTTGAAGTGGAAGAAGCGGGGCGCGCGCATCATTGCTGCGTCCAGGTCAGCACGTACAGGCGCTTGTCGCCCGCGAAGGCGCGGTCGATGGCGGCCTTCACCGCGTCGGAGTTCTGGAACACCTTCACGAACTTCTGGATCACCGGGTCCTGCGTGCGGTTGGCCTTGACCACGAACTGGATGGCGAAGCGCGCGTCTTCCACGCCCGAGTACGCGAGGCCGCTGGACGGATCGAACGCCTTCGACGCCACGATGAAGTGCGGGTAGCCCTGGGCGATGTCCACGTCGCCGGTGATGCGCACCAGCTGCGGGCCTTCCACCTCGACGAACTTCAGCTTCCTGGGGTTCTGCACGATGTCGTCCACCGTGCCGACGAAGCCCACGCCGGGCTTGAGCTGGATGAGCCCCGCCTTTTGCAGCAGCAGCAGGCCGCGGCCCTGGTTCACCGGGTCGTTGGCCAGGCCGACCTTGCCGCCCACCGGCACCTCGTTGATGGTCTTGTGCTTGAGCGAATACAGGCCGATGTTGGCCAGGAAGCTCGTGCCCGCGCTGGCCAGCTTGAAGCCGTTCTTCTGAATCGCGTTATCGAGGAACGGCTGGTGCTGGAAGAAGTTGATGTCCAGGTCGCCCGAGTCCACCGCCACGTTGGGCGTGGTCCAGTCGGTGAACTCGGTCACCGTGACGTCGATGCCCTGCGCCTTGGCGTCCTTGGCAGCGGCCGCGATGGCGTCGGCATACACGCCCGGCAGCACGCCGATGCGCAGCTTGTCGGCCGCATGGGCGGGCAGGGCGCCCAGCACGGAGAGGGCGAGGAGGGGGGCGAGAAAGAGGCGATGGAGTGGCATGTCAGGGGCCGCGAAAGGCGGTCGTTGGGGTGGGAGGAATCGAAGGTGAGAAAGGCGTCGGGGGCGTCGGGGGGCGAGTCCAGGAATGCGTCAATGCGCGGCCTTGGCGAGCCACGGCAGGCTGTAGAGCCGCTCATTGCCGGCGAAGGATTTGCCGATCTGCGCGCGCACGGCGGGCGAGTCTTGATAGACCTTCACGAAGCGCTGGATGCGCGGGTCCTGCGCGTTGTCCTGGCGCGCGACGAAGCGAATCGCATAGGCCAGATCGTCGATGCCCGAATACAGCAGCGCGCTGCCTGCCACCTGGGGCTTGCCGGCATTGACGTAGTGCGCCGGGTAGCCCTGCGCCAGGTCCAGATCGTCGAGGGCGCGCACCAGTTGCGGGCCTTCGATCTCGGCAAAGCGCAGCTTCTTCGGGTTGGCCACGATGTCGTTCACGCTGCCGCGCGCGCCCACGCCGGGTTTGAGCTGGATGAGGCCGGCCTTTTCCAGCAGCAGCAGGCCGCGGCCCTGGTTCACCGGGTCGTTGGCCACGCCCACGCGGGCGCCGTCCTTCAGGTCGGCAAAGCGCTGCACCTTGAGCGAATACAGGCCGATGTTGGGCAGCAGCCCGGTGGCCACGCTGACGAACGCATAGCCGCGCTCGCGGATGGCGTTGTCCAGAAAGGCCTGGTGCTGGAAGTAGTTCAGGTCGATGTCGCCCGCGGCCAGCGCGGTGTTGGGCGCGGTCCAGTCGGTGAACTCGATGACCTTCACGTCCAGCCCCTGCTGGCGCGCCTCCTGCGCGGCGACCTGCACGGAATCGGCCAGCGAACCGGGCGTGACGCCGATGCGCAGGGGCGCCGGCGCGGGCGTTTGCGCGGTTGCCGCCGCGGCAGCGAAGGCCGCGAGCAAGGAAAAAAGGCGTCGGACCAGGCGTTTCATGGCTGTGCTTCCAGGGCGGGATGGGGTTGGGGCGGCCGGTGGGTGGCAGCGCTGGGGGCCTGGCGCCGGAAGGCCTGGGCCGCATGCCGGGCCGGCAGCCGGTCGCCCTCGCCGAACAGGCGGCTGCGCAGCGTGCCTTCGGCGTAGGCGGTCTTGTAGACGCCGCGGCTTTGCAGCTCAGGGATCACGAGGTCGATGAAGTCTTCGTAGCTCTCCGGCACCACGGTGCGGCTCAGGTTGAAGCCGTCCACGCCGGTCTCGGCCACCCACGATTGCAGTTCGTCGGCCACCTGCTGCGCATCGCCCACGATGGCCGGGTAGCGGCCGCCCAGCGAGAAGAGTTCGAGCAGCTTGCGGCGCGTCCAGCCGTGCTGCTGGGCCGTGCGGGTGGCCGATTCGATGGCGTTGCCGGGCGAGTAGTCCACCGGCGCGTCCAGGTCGTACTGCGCGAAGTCGATGCCGGTGCTGGCCGCGAAATGCGCCAGGCCCGCCTCGCGGCTGGCGTAGCGCAGGTAGTCCGCGTGCTTCTCGCGTGCCTCGGCCTCGGTGCGGGCCACCACCACCGCCGCGCCCACGAAGACCTTCACGTCATCGGGCCGGCGGCCGGCCCGCACCAGTTGCTCGCGCAGGGCCTGCACGGTCTTGCGCGCAGCCTCTTTGTTGGGGGGCGAGATGAACACGCACTCGGCATGGCGCGCCGCGAACTGCTGGCCCCGGCCCGAGCTGCCGGCCTGGAACAGCACCGGCGTGCGCTGCGGCGAAGGCTCGCTGAGGTGGTAGCCCTCCACATCGAAATAGCGGCCGTGGTGCTGCACTGGGTGCACACGCGCCGGGTCGGCGAACACGCGCGCGGCCTTGTCGCGGCGCACCGCGCCGTCTTCCCAGCTGCCTTCCCAGAGCTTGTAGAGCACCTCCAGGTATTCGTCGGCGCGCTCGTAGCGCTCATCGTGCGGCAACTGCTGCGGCTGGCCCATGGCGCGCGCGGCACTGTCGAGGTAGCCGGTGACCACGTTCCAGCCGATGCGCCCGTTTGTCAAATGGTCCAGCGTGGAAAAGCGCCGCGCCAGCAGGTAGGGCGCCTCGTACGACAGGTTCACCGTCACGCCGAAGCCCAGGTGCTGCGTGGCGGCGGCCATGGCCGGCACCAGCAGCAGCGGGTCGTTCACCGGCAGCTGGATGGATTCGCGCAGCGGCACGTCCACGTTGCCCTGGTACACGTCGTAGGTGCCCACGATGTCGGCCAGGAACAGGCCGTCGAACAGGCCGCGCTCCAGCGTGCGGGCCAGATCGGTCCAGTAGGCCAGCGTGCGGTAGTCGGTGCTGCGGTCGCGCGGATGCGTCCACAGGCCGTGGTTGATGTGGCCCACGCAGTTCATGTTGAACGCGTTGAGCAGGATGTGGCGCTTGGGTTGTGTCACGGGTGGTCCTTGTGCCGGGCTCAGCGCTTCAGCCAGGTCAGGCGGTAGAGCTTGGAATCGTTCAGGTAGAAGGCGTGGATCGCCTTGCGCACGGCGTCGGAGTTTTGGTAGATGGTCAGGAACTGCGCGATGCGCGGGTCCGCCGCCTTGTCCTTGCGCGCCACGAACTGGATGGCCCAGGAGTCGTCCTCATAGCTGGTGTAGGCCAGCCCCCGCGTCGCATCGAACGCCTTCGACGGAATGATGAAATAAGGAAAACCCTGCGCCAGGTCCACGTCCTGCGTGGCGCGCACCAGTTGCGGGCCTTCGATCTCGATGAACTGCAGGTTCTTCGGGTTGGAGCGGATGTCGGCCTGCGTGCCCAGCAGCCCGGTGTCCGGGCGCAGCGTGATCAGCCCCGCGTGCTGCAGCAGGCGCAGGGCACGGCCGATGTTGACGGGGTCGCTGGCGATGGCGACCTTGGCGCCGTTGGGCACCTCGGCCAACGATCTATGCTTGGTGGAATACAGCCCCAGGTACGACAGGATGCCGGGCTGCACGCTGACGAAGTTGAAGCCCTTGCTGCGCACGGCGTTCGCCAGGTAGTTGCTGTTCTGGTAGTAGTTCAGGTCGATGTCGCCCGACTCCAGCGCCACGTTGGGGGTCGTCCAGTCGGTGAACTCCACCACCTGAATGTCCAGTCCCTGGGCCTTGGCCTCCTTGGCCGCCACCTCGACCGAGTCCGCGAAGATGCCCGGCACCACGCCGATCTTGAGCGGTGCGGCCAAGGCGCTGCCGGCGAACAGGGCCGCGCCGATGAACGTGGAGAACGTGAAAAGAGCGTGCAGAAAACGGCGTGGCTTCATGGTCGTCGCTGGGTCTTTGAAAAGGAAAAAATCAGATCGCGCCGTGGCGCGGCGGAATGCGGCCGTTGAGGTGGAAATTGCCGATGGCGTGGTACTTCCAGCGCACCGGGTCGTGCAGCGTGTGGGTGCGCGCGTTGCGCCAGAAGCGGTCCAGGCCCTTCTGGCCCGTGGTGGCCGAGGTGCCGCCCAACTCGAAAAGGCGCGTGCCGGCATCCAGCGACGCCGTGGTGGTGAGCGCCCGCGCCTCGGCCACGGCGATGGAGGCCTCGGCCACGCTCTGCTCGGTCGGGTCGGCCTGGGCCGCATCCACGAAGCGGCTGGCGCGGCGAACCAGGGCCTCGGCCGCGCGCAGCCGCACGGCGGTCTCGCCCACTTGCTGGATGAGCAGCGGGTCGTCGGCGGCGCGCTCCACGCGCGCATCGATCCAGGGCCGGGCATGCTCGCGCACGAAGGGCAGCGTGGC
Organism: Acidovorax sp. KPB24-03; assembly: GCF_057546605.1. Lineage (NCBI taxonomy): Bacteria > Pseudomonadati > Pseudomonadota > Betaproteobacteria > Burkholderiales > Comamonadaceae > Acidovorax > Acidovorax sp. KPB24-03. The sequence continues at coordinate 6,920 of NZ_BAAJYR010000109.1, forward strand.
CGCGAGCGCGCCCCGGGCCAGCCCCAGGTCGATGGCCGCGTGGAGAATCTGCGCCAGCGGGCCGATGGGGGTGGGCCGCTCGAAAGATGCGAGGAACGGCACGACCCATTCGGCCTCGACCCGCACGTCGTCGAACTGCACCGAGCCGCTGCCCGTCACGCGCTGGCCGAAGCCGTCCCAGTCGTCGTGGTGCGTCACGCCGGGCTGGCGCGCGCGCACGGCGGCGATCACGTCCAGGCCGTCGCCGTCGCCCGGGCCGTCACGGCGGGCATACAGGTCGATCCAGTCCGCGAAGATGCTGCCGGTGCTGTAGAACTTGCGGCCGTTGACCACCCAGCGTCCGTCCGCCTGGGGCGTCACGCGCGTGATCACGTCGCCGATGGCCACGTTGCCCACTTCGGTCCACGCGTTGCCGGCCAGATCGCCGTCTGCGAAGCGCTGCAGCCACACGATGTTGGCCGCGTCGCGCGGGGCGTTGAGGCGGTCTTCGACGAAGGCGAAGTGCCCGCGCAGCGCCTGCACGATGTTGGAGTCGGCCTCGGCCAGCTCCACCAGCAACTGGAAGAGCTGCGGCAGCGTGGCGCCGTCGCCGCCGTGCTCCACGGGCACGCGCAGGGCGCCGAAGCGTGCTTCCTTGAGCCACTGGATGGCATCGTGGCCCAGCTGGCGCTGCTGCTCGCGCTGCAGGGCCGTGGCCTGGATGCGCGCGAAGATGGGGCGGTACTTTGCGGCAATGGCTTCGTAGTCGGGGCCGAGGATGGAAGGGGTGCGGTAGAGGTCGGTCATGGCGTCGCTCCGGGTGGGATGAAGAAGGGGGCGGGTCAGTCGTCGATGCTCTGGCGCACCTTCACGTTCTTTTCCTTGGCATAGGCCAGGGACGACTTTTCGATGATCGGGCGCAGCAGCTTCCAGTCCGGCGCGATCCAGTCGGAGACGACCTTCCACTGCGTGCCGTCCCACTGCTGGAAAGCCACGCGGCCGTCGCCTTCGTGGTTGTCCCAGGTCACGTGGATGGAATGGAACAGGCCCTTGGCGCCCAGGGCGGCGGCGCGGGCTTCGTCGATCTTCAGGTTCTCCAGGCCCCAGCGCACTTCGTCGCCGGTCAAGGTGCGCTTGCCGAACTTCGCCTGCGCGATACGGATCGCCTCGACGTTCAGGATGCCGTTGAGCACGCCCAGGTTGTGGTACACGCTGCCGATGCGCTTCTTGTCCTGCAGGTTGCCCTTGCCGGCGTCGTACACCGTCTTCACGATGTCCTGCAGCACGGGGTATTGCGTGCCGGGCGCCACCGAGGTGATGGCGACATAGCCCTTGGCGGCGTCGCCCGCGGGGATCACGTCTTCCTCGGAGTTGGACCAGATGTTGCCCACGATGCGGTCGGCCGGAAAGCCGGTTTTCTGCGCGGTCTTGAGCGCCACCGGGTTCATCACGCCCCAGCCGCGCAGCACCACGAAGTCGGGCTTGGCGCGGCGGATGGTCAGCCACTGCGACTGCTGTTCGTTGCCGGGGTGCGGCACCTCGATCTGCTGCACCGTGAAGCCGTACTGCTTGGCCAGCAGCTCGTAGATCGGAATGGTCTCCTTGCCGTAGGGCGAGCCGTGGTACAGCACCACGATCTTCTTGCCCTTGAGCTTCTCCGTGCCGCCGGCCTTCGTGCCCAGGTAGTTCACGATGCCCGAGGTCTCGCTGTACGGATTGACCAGCAGCGGAAAGATGTACTTGAACACGCGCCCGTCGGTGGTGTCGGTGCGGCCGTGGTTGATGGTGAGCAGCGGCACCTTGTCGGCCGTCACCCGGTCGATCAGCGCGTAGGCGATGCCCACCGACAGCGGGTTCCACGCGGCGATGCCGGGGCGGGTCTTGAGGCGCTCGTACACCTCCACGCCGCGCTCCACCTCGTACTGCGTCTCGCCTTCTTCCCACGTCAGCTTGACGCCGCCCACGCCGCCGTCGCGCGTGTTGACGAGGTTCAGGTAGTCGATGAAGCCGCCGAAAAATCCCGTGCCACCGGCAGCGTAAGGGCCGACGCGGTAGCTCTGCAGCGGAAAGAACTGTTCCTGCGGTTTGGCGGCCTGGGCCTGCGCGGCCTGCAGCCCGGTGAGCGCCAGTGCGGCGGCCAGCAAGGCGGTTTTCAGAGGACGGACGAGGGACATGCGATGCGCTCCTGTGGAGAGAGAGGAAGAAAGGAATGGGGGGAGGGAAAGCAACCGGTCAGGCGCCCTGCGGGGGCGGCGGCCGCGTGCGCTGCAGCCGGGCGACGGCCCGTTCCCACAACGCCGCCAACCCGCGCGGCTCGGCGATGAGAAAGCCCACGATGAGCGCGCCCAGGGCGATGCGCTGGCACAGCTCCAGCACGCCCGAGTCGAACCACTGGCCCAGCAGCAGGCTGCCCAGGCGCGAGAGCAGCAGCGGGAACACGACGATGAGGGCAGCGCCCAGAAAGGCGCCGCGCAGCGTGGCCAGGCCGCCGATGATGATGATGAAAAGAATCTGAAACGAGCGGTCGAGGTTGAAGCCCGCCGGCTCCACCGTGCGCAGGTAGACGAAGCCCCACAGCACGCCCGCCACGCCGATCACGAACGATGACAGCGCAAAGGCCAGCAGCTTGGCGCGCAGCACCGGCACGCCGATCACGCGGGCGGCCAGCTCGTTGTCGCGCACGGCGATGAAGTGGTGGCCGGTGGGCGTGCGGGTCACGCGCCAGACCAGCGCGGTCAGCACGGCCACCACGGTCAGCGCGAACAGGTAGCGGCCCGTGGGCGTGTCGAAGGCCACGCCCGCCACGGCGATGGGCGGTGCGTCGATCACGCCCGAGGGGTTGTGGTTGCTGAACCAGCCGAACTTCGTCAGCGCCCATTGCACGAAGAATTGCGCCGCCAGCGTCGATACGGCCAGGTAGAAGCCGCGCAGCCGCAGGCTGGGCAGGCCGAACACCACGCCCACCAGCGTGGCGGCCACGCCGCCGAGCGCCATGGCCGCCAGCAGCGGCAGGCCCTCGACGCGCAACTGGAAGTTGTAGGCCGCATAGGCGCCCACGGCCATGAAGGCGGCCGAGCCCAGCGAGAGCTGGCCCGCGTAGCCCGTGAGCAGGTTCAGCCCCACGGCGGCCAGCGACAGGGCGAGGAAGGGGATCAGCAGCGCGTCGAACACGTAGTCGGTGGCCACCAGCGGCACCACGCCGTAGGCCAGTGCCAGCGCGATGGCGGGCGTGGCCCACAGGGGCCAGGGGGTGCGACGGGTGCCGGGTTGAAGGGTGGGGGTTGCCATGGCGTCAGGCCCTTTCCACCGGCCGCTGCCCGAACAGGCCACCGGGCCGCACCAGCAGGAACAGCAGCGCGGCGGCGTAGGCGAACCAGCTTTCGATGCCGCCGCCCACGTAGGCGCCCAGGTACACCTCGGCCAGCTTTTCCAGCGCGCCGATGATGAGCCCGCCCACGATGGCGCCCAGGATGGAATCGAAGCCGCCCAGCACCAGCACCGGCAGGGCCTTGAGCACCACCAGCGACAGCGAGAACTGCACGCCCAGCCGCGCGCCCCACAGCAGCCCGGCCACCAGCGCGATCACGCCGGCGGCGGACCACACGGTGGCCCAGATCACCGGCAGGCGCAGGCCCACAGCCAGGGCGGCGAAGGTGTCGTCGGCCACCGCGCGAAAGGCCAGGCCCACGCGGGTGTAGCGAAAGAACGCAGACAGCACCGCCACCATGACCGCCGCCACGCCGGCCGCGAACAGGTCGAACGTGGAGACCAGCACGCCCGCGATCTCGATGGGCGCATCGGAAACGCCCAGCTCCAGCGAATGCACCTGCGTGCCCCACACCAGCTGGGCCACGCCCTCGATCACGTACGACAGCCCCAGCGTGGCCATGAACAGCGTGATGGGCGGCTGGTTGACCAGCGGGCGCAGCACCACGCGTTCGATGGCCAGGCCCAGCGCCACCATCAGCGCGAAGGTGATCGCCAATGCGAGGGCGAACGGCAGGCCGCGCTCCACCAGGCTCACGAAGGTCAGCGCCGCGAACAGCAGTTGCGCGCCCTGCGCGAAGTTGAGCACGCCCGAGGTCTTGTAGATCAGCACGAAGCCGATGGCCACCAGCGAATACATCACGCCGGACAGCAGCCCGCCGATCAGCACCTCGGCGAGGAAGGCGAAGTCGAAGCCTTCCATCACGGCGCCTCTGTTTCGGGTGGGGAGGTTTCCTGGTCGTGCGCCACGCCCAGGTAGGCATCGATCACGGCCGGGTCCTCGCGCACCTCGGCGGGCGTGCCGTCGGCGATCTTGCGGCCGTAGTCCAGCACCGCCACCCGGTCCGACAGGCCCAGCACGATGCCGATGTCGTGCTCGATCAGCACCACCGCCGCGCCGTGCCGGTCGCGCGCGGCGCGGATCAGCGCGGCCATCTCGCTCTTCTCGCCCGCGGTGGTGCCGGCCAGGGGTTCGTCCAGCAGCAACAGGCGCGGGCGTGCCACCAGCGCGCGCGCCAGCTCCACGCGCTTTTGCAGGCCG
>NZ_BAAJYR010000110.1:0-11422 GCF_057546605.1 Acidovorax sp. KPB24-03
TGGCCCTGGTGCCGCGCACGCTCGAGGCCCGCGGCCTGGACGCCACACCGCTGATCCAGCGCAAACTGCTGCAGGTGGGCACCGCCGACGCGCTGGCGGCTGTGGACATCCTGGACATCATCCTGCGCGAGGAGGTCGGGCATGTGGCGATTGGTAACCATTGGTATCGCTTCCTGTGCGATCGGGAAGGGCTGGACCCGATGGCGCACTACGCCCTGCTGGTCCGGCGCTACGAGGCACCACGCCTGAAACCGCCGTTCAACGCCGATGCCCGCCGCGCGGCGGGCTTCAGCGACGCCGAAATGGAGTGGCTGCAGCATGGCTGACCCGGCCGCGTGGGCAGCCGTTCTTTCCTACAATGCGCCCAAGCCCCGCAACCCCTTTGCCGAAGGGACGCGGCCCTTCCACCGATCGCCTTCCGTTCGCCATCCATGCCCCACACGCCTGTCGCCGGCAATTCCCCGTCCATTGCCCCCGAGAGCAGCCCTGCCGGCGCCATGATCGCCCGCCAGGCGATCATGAACGGGCAGCAGGCCGTGGTGGGCTATGAACTCTTCAACCGCTCGCGCTCCGGCCATGGCCACACGGCGGCAACGGACGTGTTCCTGGTGTTCACCGCGCTGTCGCACGCCGGCAGCGAGGAACTGGTGGGCAAGAAGCTCATCTTCGTCAACTGCACGCACGAGAGCCTGTCCGGCGGCCACCTGGAGCTGGTCGATCCCGACAAGGTCGTGCTGGAGATCCCGCCCCTGGGCCACGCGGCCGCCGAAGAGGTGAGTACGCGGCTGCCGATCCTGTCGGGCCTGCGCGGGCGGGGCTTCCACCTGGCCTTCAACCACACGGTGCTGGAATCGGCCTATGCACCGTGGCTGCCGCTGGCCGACTACATCAAGCTCGACCTGTCCGTACTGGCGCCGGACCAGCTGGCCGTGCTCATCAAATACGCCGGGCGGCACTCCAAGGCCGAACTGATCGCCGAGAAGGTGGAGACGGCCAAGCAGTACGACATGGCCTCCAGCAAGGGGGTGCAGCTGTTCCAGGGGTATTGGTTCTCCCGCCCCTCGCTGGTGGAGGCCAAGCTGCTCACCCCCGCGCAAAGCAGCATCATCCAGCTCATCAACCTCGTGCGCCAGCAGGCCAGCACGGACGAAATCGAAGAGGTTCTCAAAAAGGACGCGGGCCTGGCCTTCAACCTGATGCGGCTCATCAATTCGTCGGGTTTCGGGCTCTCCCGCGAGATCACCTCGTTCCGGCAGGCCGTGATGCTCATGGGGCTCAAGAAGCTCTTTCGCTGGGCCGCGCTGCTGCTCACCGCCTCGCGCGGTGGCGGCATCTCCGCCGCCGTCGGCCACACGGCCGTGGTGCGTGGTCGGTTGATGGAGCTGCTGGCCCTGGAGACCATGTCGCAGGAAGACGCCGATCAGGCCTTCGTGGTGGGCATCTTCTCGATGCTCGACCGCATGCTGAGCATGCCGATGGAATCCGCTGTGGGGCTGCTGCACGTGCCCGGCACCGTGTCGGACGCCCTGCTGCACCGCGCCGGCACGCTGGGCGAACTGCTGCGGCTGGCCGAAGCCTGCGAATCCAGCGACGATGCCGCCTTCGATCAGGCCGCCAGTTCGCTGCAACTGTCCAGCCAGCAAATCAACATGGCCCATTTGCAGGCACTGGCCTGGGCGGACCAGTTGACGGAATGAGCCCCAGAGTGGACGACAGCGTGCGGCTCTGGTGGTAAGGTCACCGAATTCATCCCACTCACTGACGCAGACCCTCCATGTCGAGCAACTCAGACAACGTACCGGCTTTCGAGAACACCGCCCCGCAAGGGGAGGACGAGGACTCGAGCAACCTGGCGATCATTGCGCGCCAGGCGATCGTGGATGAGCAGCGTGCCGTTTTCGGCTACGAGCTGTTCGACCGTTCCACCGCCTCCGATGCCCACACCGCGGCCAGCGATGCCGCCCTGCTCTTCAATGCCCTGTCGTATGCGGGCACCGAGGCCCTGGTGGGCAAGAAGACGGTGTTCATCAACTGCACGCACGAAAGCCTGGCCGGCGGCCACCTCGAACTGATCCACCCCGAAAAGGTGGTGCTGGAAGTGCCCCCGTTGCACGACGGCGCCACAGCCGAAGAGATCGAAGGGCGCGTGTCCACGCTCGAAGGCCTGCGCACGCGGGGCTTTCGCCTCGCCTTCAATCAGAACGTGCTGCGCCGCACCTATGCCAGCTGGCTGCCGCTGGCGGCCTTCGTCAAGCTGGACATGCAGGCCTTCCGGGCCGAGCTGGCCGAGCCCCTGGTGAAGTTCGCGCGCGCCAACTCCAAGGCGACGCTGGTGGCCGAAAAAGTCGAGACCGCCGAGCAGCACGAGCGCATGTCCGCACTGGGCGTGAAGCTGTTCCAGGGCTACTGGTTCGCCCAGCCCGCGCTGGTGAAGGCCCAGACCATCCGGCCTTCGCAGGCGACCATCATCCAGCTCATCAACCTGGTGCGAAAGCAGGCCAGCACGGCAGAGATCGAGGAGCTGCTCAAGAAGGACCCCACGCTGTCCTTCAACCTGCTGCGGTTCATCAACTCGTCGGGCTTCGGGCTGTCGTGCGAGGTCACCTCGTTCCGGCACGCCGTCATGATCCTGGGGCTCAAGAAGCTGTTCCGCTGGGCGGCGCTGCTCATGACCACCTCGCGCGCCGGCGGCTCTCCACCCGCCGTGGGTCAGACCGCCGTGGTGCGCGGCCGCCTCATGGAGCTGCTTGCCGCCGAACTGCTGCCGCCCGAGGAGTGCGACAACGCCTTCGTGGTCGGCGTGTTCTCGCTGCTGGACACCATGCTGGGCGTTCCGCTGGAAAAGGCGCTCGACTCCGTCGCCCTGCCCCAGCCCGTGATCGATGCGCTGCTGCACAACACCGGCGTGTTCGCACCATTCCTGGAACTCACCAAGGCCTGCGAAAGCGGCGACGAGGTGGCGTTCGCCCGCTCGGCCGACGCGCTGCACCTGTCCAACCGCCAGGTGAACTGGGCCCACTTGCAGGCGCTGACCTGGGCGGAAAGCCTGGGAGAGTGAGCGGCAAGGCCCCCGGTCGGTCCAGGCCGGGCCGGGGCTGGTTCCACGTTCTAACCAGCGTGTAACAGTGGGCTTTCACCCCGTTGCCTGCGACGAAACTCCGCAGGAGAACAGCGCACTTCGCGTTTGAAGAATTTGGTGAAGTTGGTCGCCTCGTCAAAGCCCAGCCTGTCGGCAATGGCGCCAATGGGCAAGTCCGTGTGCACCAGCAGCCGCTTGGCTTCGAGATTGATCCGTGCCGCGATCCACCCTTTGGCGGTCATGCCTGTAGCGGCGGCCAAAGACCGGCCCAGACTCTTTTCTGTATATCCGAGGTGACTGGCGTAATCGGCCACCTGATGCCAATTCGCAAAGCGCTCTTCAACCAGCGCCTGAAACCGTTGGAAGCGCTGTGACGCAGCGGAAACCGGCGGCTCATCCAACGGCCGCTGCCTTCCTTTCAGAAGGCTCAATCGTGCCAGCAGGGCGTGAAGTTGATGGCGCAGCAGAGCGTGCACGTGATCGAGGGAAGCCTCGAGGTGCGCGTCCTCGTACATCTGCTGAATCGAGCGACTCACCGTTCTCAACTGATCCTGGTCCAGAAGCAGCTTTTCCGGCAACCCGACCCGATCCGACACGAGCGCGGGGTCGCCCGATGCAGCAGATACGGGCATCGCAAACTCCGAGCGAAACAGGACGATCCAACCCTCCCAGTCTTCATCGCTCCCGAGGTTATGGGCCTGCCCTGGTCGAAGAATCAAAAACGTTCCTTGTTCGCAGGCAAACGGCTGGAAATCCACCCATTGAACGCACTCTCCTTGCGTGATGCACACCAGCATGAAAAAGTCGTAGCGATGGGTCGTTTGCACTTTTTCCTTGCCGCCGCGGCGCCATAGATCACCCGCCGGATAGACCTCCAGATCGAGCCGGTAGGGCGCCGTGGGGTCGTACTTCAGCCGCGGGATACCCGCATTGCTCATCCCTTTTGGAACACTCGCCACCTTCGACATCACTTGCCTCGCCTTTTGCATGAATGTCCCAAAAATACCATTTATTGTCCCAATAACATCGAGCAATTGGCCTCTATTTGTCCAACAATCACCATTCATATTTTATTGAAAGGTGATTTTTCATGACTGGCATCGACATTTCCAAGGCCTATATTCATGCGGTCCAGACGGGCGATCAGACGGCATTGATCCGACTGATTTCTCCCGATGTGATCTGGCACCAGCCAGGCAATCATCAGTTTTCCGGAACGCATCGCGGCATGGCGCAAGTCGGTCCGATGCTGGGCAAGATGATGGAAATCTCCAAAGGCACCTTCACGATCACCCACGCCAGTCACTACATGGCCAATGGCGACTGGGTTGCCGTGACGCTGGAGTTCGCTGGCGAGGCCAACGGCGTCAAGTTGAAGCAGCCGGGGGTCGATCTGATCCGCATCGAGCACAGCCAGATCGCCGAAGTTCGTCTCTTCTCCAGCGATCCAGCTCAAGAAGACTTGTTCTGGGGACGCGGCGCGGAGAATGAACCAGAAAGCGCCGTTCGCGCTCCTTCTACCGGCCCGCGCGCAGCTGCGTAGCGGAGTGAGCGTCGCGCATGCTCAGCCAAACGACCCCGCCACCTCCTGACAGCCGCATCAGTTCATCTGAATGCCCGCCGCGCGGATGATGCGGGCGTTGTTCTGCGACTCCTCGGCAATCTGCCGCACAAAGTCAGCCGCCTTGCCCCCTTGGGGCACGTTGTCGGTGGCTTCGAGCCGGGCGCGCAAATCCGGCAGGGCCAGGGCGCGATTGATCTCGGCATTCAAACGCTCCAAGATTGGCGCCGGCGTGCGCGCCGGCGCGAACACGCCAAACAGCGAACTCACGTTGGCGGCCGGAATGCCCAATTCGGCCAGGGTAGGCACGTCGGGCAAAGTGTCGAGCCGGGCGGGCGCACCCACGGCCAGCGCGCGCAGCTTGCCGGCTTGGATGTGCTGCATCACCGCAGGCCCGGCATTGGTGGACAGCACTTCGAACTGCCCGCTGAGCGCATCGTTGAGCTGCTGGCCGCCGCCCTTGTAAGGCACATGCGTGATCTGCGCCTGGGTGGACTGCATGATCTGCTCCAGCATGATGTGCCCGAGCGACGCCAGCCCCGAGGTGGCCCATCGCACCGCTCCTGGCTGCGCCTTCGCGGTGGCGAGCAACTGGCGGAAATCCTTGGCCTGGCTGGCGGGCGTGCCCAGCAGCAGCACGGGAGAGACCATCACGCTGGCCACCGGCGCGATGTCCTTGGCCGGATCGAACGGCGATTTGCCCAGGTGCGGGTTCAGGACCAGCGGGCTGATGGACGAAAAGCCCAGCGTGTAGCCGTCCGGCGCCGCCTTGGCCACGGCATCCATGCCGATGGAGCCGCCCGCCCCGGCCTTGTTGTCCACCACCACTGAAGTGCCCAGCTGGGCCGACAGCTTGTCGCCCAGGGCCCGGGCAACCACGTCGCTCACCCCGCCGGCGGGATAGGCCACCACGATGCGGATGGGACGGGACGGCCAGGCGGCTGCCTGCTGGGCGTGGGCTGCGAACGGCAGCGTGGACAGCCAGGAACAGCTGGCGGCCAGCATCCATTGCCGGCGGGAAAGATCGGTCATGCAAAGACTCCGGGTGCACAAAAGGAAACCGCGATTGTCCGCGCCCTGCGCAGCTCCCACCCGCTTCCCGGCACCCAACTATCCGCGGGGATGGTGCTGCGCGTGCAGCGCCTTGAGCCGCTCGCGCGCCACGTGGGTGTAGATGGTGGTGGTAGAGATATCCGCATGCCCCAGCAGCAGCTGCACCACGCGCAGGTCCGCCCCGTGGTTGAGCAGGTGCGTGGCGAAGGCATGGCGCAGCGTGTGCGGCGACAGCGGCACGGTGATGCCCGCCGCATGCGCCTGCTTTTTCACGATGACCCAGAACATCGCCCGGGTCATGCCCGCGCCGCGCTGCGTCACGAAAAGATCGTCGGTCTGCTGCCCGCCCAGGATGGCCGCGCGCGCCTCGCCCAGGTAGCGCTCCAGCCATGCCGCCGCCTCGTCGCCGAAGGGCACCAGCCGCTCTTTGCCGCCCTTGCCCATCACCCGCAGCACGCCTTCGCGCAGGCCCACCTGGAAGGTCTTGAGCGTGACCAGCTCGGTCACGCGCAACCCGCTGGCGTACATCAGCTCCAGCATGGCGCGATCCCGCAGCCCCAACGGGTGGCCGGTGTCCGGGGCGCGCAGCAGGGCCTCCACATGGGCTTGCGAGAGCGTCTTCGGCACGCGCAGCGGCTGGCGCGCAGCCTGCAGCCGGACCGTGGGATCGGCCGCGATGCGCCGCTCGCGCAGCGCCCAGTGGAAATAGCGGCGCAGCACGGTCAGGCGCCGATTGGCCGAGGTGGCCCGGGTCTGCGCATGGCGGGCCGCGAAATAACCCTGCAGGTGGTGTTCCTGCGTGCTGTCGATGGCCAGCGCGGACGGTTGCTCCGCCAGCCACTGGGCATACAGCGTCATGTCGCGCCGGTAGGCCGCCAGGGTGTTGCGCGAGAGACCGTCCTCCAGCCACAGCGCGTCGATGAAGGTGTCGATGGAGGTCTGGCTTTCGGGCAGCATCGCAAAACCATAGCACGATAAAAAAAAGGCCCGCGGGCGGTGCCGGCGGGCCTGGTCTGAGCAAGCGAAGACGCGCTGGCTCAGTCGAGCGACAGCTTCTGCTTTTGCACCACGGTCTTGTAGACCTCGAACTCGGCCTTGATCTGCTCGGCGAACTGCTCGGGCGTGTTGCCGATGATGATCGAGCCGGTGTCCTCGATGCGCTTGCGCACGGCCGGGTCTTCCAGCGCCTTGCGCACGCCGGCGTTGATCTTGTCCACCACGTCCTTGGGCAGATTCTTGGGGCCCAGGATGCCGTAGTAGGCCATGCGGTTCACCGGTTCCAGGCCCACTTCCTTGAAGGTGGGCACATTGGGCAGCGCGGCCACGCGCTGGGGCGCGGCGACCACGATGGGCACCAGGCGGCCATCCTTGATGAAGGCCAGCGCCGAAGGCAGGTTGTCGAAGATCATCGGCACCTGGCCGGCCACCGTGTCGTTCAAGGCCGGGCCCGCGCCGCGGTAGGGAATGTGCGTGACGAAGGTGTCGGTCAGGCTCTTGTACAGCTCCATCTGCAGATGGCCGATGCCGCCCGTGCCGGACGACGAGTACGAATACTTGCCCGGCACCTTCTTGATCTCGGCGGCGAAGCTCTTGTAGTCCTTGGCTGGAAAGCTGGGGTTCACCGCGATGATGTTGGGCGTTGCGGCGATGTTGATGATCGGCGTGAAGTCCGTCAGCGGGTTGTAGGGCGTCTTGGGGTTGATCGCCGGATTGGCCGCCGTGGTGGACACGGTGGCGATGCCCAGGGCATAGCCGTCCGGCGTCGCCTTGGCCGTCTCGGCCGCGCCGACCACACCACCGCCGCCCGCGCGGTTGTCCACGATCACGGGCTGGCCCAGCGCGCGCGACAGCGGATCGGAGATCACGCGGGCGATGATGTCAGTCGTCCCCCCAGGAGCAAAGGGCACCACCAGCCGGATCGGTTTGGTGGGATAGCTCTGGGCCATGGCACTGCCCGTGGCCACGAGGACGGCCAGACCCAGCCAGTTTCGGCGCTGCATAGAAGTCTCCTTGTACTGCTTGAACACGATGAAAACGATGGTGTGCATCCTAATCGCTGACGCACGCCGATCGTGGTCCGCATGGCAGTCCACAGTGAGGGATTTCCCGCACGCGCAAGGGCGGTTCCCGTTGGCAGGAGAAGGGTTCAGTGACGTCGTTGGGGGGCTGGCGTTGCTCCTTGCAAGTCAGAAGCACGGGCCGGACGGGCCCCATTCGGAGGACGGTACGGCATCACGCCATCGCGTCCCAGATCAGCTTGACGCCGACCAGCATCGTGCCTGCCAGGAACACGGTTTTCATGCGCTCGGGCGACAGCACCCGGGCCACCCAGGCGCCCATCACACCGCCCAGGGCGCAGCCGATGAAGAGTGGAATGCCCCACTGGAAATCGACCGCACCGTGGGTGATGAAGGTCGTCACGGACGAGCCCACCACGAGCAGGTTGAGGCGCGTCATGACCGAAGCGCTGTCGGAAAACGACAGGCCGAAAAAATGCATCAGCGCAAAGATGAGAAAGGTGCCGAAGCCCGCGCCGAAAAACCCCGAATACACGCACAGCGCGAACACCGTGGCGATGCCGGCCAGGGGCAGCCGCGCGGCTGGCGCCGAGGTGGCGGCGCGTGCGGAAAAATCCGTCCGGTAGGTGATCCACAACACCACGGCCATCATGGTGGCGACGATGATGCGCAGCACCCGGTCATCGACCCCGGTGACGATCAGCGAGCCCATCACGGACCCCGCTGCCGCCAGGGGCCAGAGCACCCAGGGAATGCGCACCGGGGCCGCCACGCCACGGCGGTGGGCCAGCGTGCCGGTGAAGAACGAGCCCACGAGCGCGAACTTCACGGTGGCGATGGCCGCGGCGGCGGAATGCCCCATCAGCAGCAGCAACGGCACGCCGATGGTGACGCCCCCTCCGACCGTCACGGCCACGCCACCCACAACGAGCCCCATCAGGGCCATTGCGCAGAGCATCACCATGCGAGGGACAACTCGTCGTTGCTGAGCACGTCGATCGCGCGGCGCGACAGCGCATCCGCCGCCAGTCCCCTGGCGCCACCACCGCCGTTGCCGCCGCTTCCTCTCCCCAGCGGCTGCGTCATGTAGCGCCGCAGCACGGCCATGCGCAGCGGCACGCCGTACGCGGCCTGCAGGAAATACTTGTTTTGCGGGGTCGGGTCCACGTCGGTGTCCAGCTCGTCCGTGCGAGGCAGGCAATGCATGACCGCCAGCCACGGTGGCGCCTTGGCCAGCAGCGCGCGGTGCACGCGGCATTTGTCCAGCTGGCGCTGGTACAGCGCGGCGTCGCTGAACATCTCGCGCTGCACGCGCACGACGTACAGCAGATCGACATGGCCCAGCATGGCCTGCACCGAATCGTGCAGATGGATGGGGCGGCGCGCCGCAGCGGCGAGGTCGGCCGGCAAAGGGCTGCCGTCGTCGGCTTCGCTGGCGGCATCGACGGCATGCAGCTCAACGTCGCGGAACTGCCCGAGGCCGACCAGCAGCGACTTCACCGCACGCGAGTAGCGCAGGCCGCCCACCAGCCCCACGCGCAGACCATCGAGGGTGTCGAAATGCTCGCGGGCGGTGTACAGGTCGATCAGCGTCTGGGTGGGGTGCCGGGCGAGCCCTTCGCCGGCATTGATCAGCGGCACGTCGAGGGTGCCCTTGATCTGCTCCATCACGCCATGGTCGGCGTGCCGCGCGACCAGCGCGTCGGAGTAGTAGCCGGCCATGCGGGTGGTGTCGAGCAGGCTCTCGCCCAGGGGTTGGCGGGTGCTGTGCATGTCGCAAACGCTCAGCACGCGCGCGCCGAGGCGGTAGGCCGCGGATTCGAAACTCAGCCGCGTTCGCGTACTGGGCTGGCAAAACAGGGTGAAAACGATTTTTCCGGCCAGCGCATTTCCAAATTCCCCGGGAAACCGCCGAATGTCGTCGACATCGGAAAACAGCGTCTCGATTTCGCTGCGCGAAAGGTCTTCGATGGATATCAGGTTTTTTGAGGCCATGCGCCATCAATCATTGCAGCCGACAAATACAAGGCGCTATCGGTGCGCCAGTGCGCACCGATAGCAGCTTGCTCCTCCCCTCCCGGCTTTTATTCAAGTCTCTGGAGTTTTTGCACGGGATGAATATTGACGGCATTCAATCCATAAGTGAAGATTTGCCGTCTTATACAAAACATAAGCTAAGCCTATGGAACGTACCTTGGATCTCGATCAATTACGGACCTTCGCGCTGGTGCTGGAATTGGGGAGTTTTTCTGCTGCGGCGCAACGGCTGGGGGTGACCCAGCCCGCGGTGAGCCTGCAGGTGAGAAATCTGGAGCGCCGGCTGTCGGTGCGCCTCATCGAGCGCGTGGGCCGCCGCGTGGGCCCGACCTCCGCTGGCGCGGATCTGCTGGCCCATGTGCCGCATGTGACGGCCGCCGTGGCCAATGCCGTGAGCGCCGCCACCTTCCACTCGGCCGGGGTGACGGGGCGCGTGCGGCTGGGCACGGGCCTGACCTCGTGCCTGTACCTGCTGCCGCCCATCCTGCAGGACCTGCGCAAGCGCTTTCCATCGCTGAGCATCCTCGTGAGCACGGGCAACACGGAGGACTACGTGCGCCGCATCGAGGACAACTCGATCGATGCCGCCATCGTGACGCTGCCCATTGTCTCGCGTGCGGTCGCCGTGGTCCCCATCCTGGAGGACGAGCTCATGGCCATCTGCCGCCGAGGCACCTGCCACTGGCCGCGGGCGGTCACCGCGCAGATGATGAACCAGCACCCGCTGGTGAAGTTCGAGACGGGCAGCAGCACGCGCGGGATCGTGGACGACTGGCTGAGCGCCGGCGGCACCCTGCCCACGCCCGCCCCCGTCATGGAGTTCGACAGCGTGGAGGCCATCAAGGCGATGGTGGCGGCCGGCCTGGGCTGCGGCATCCTGCCGCGCATGGCGCTGTCGGGCCACAGCCGCCGCCATGAAGACCTCGAACTGCGGCCGCTGGACCCGCCCCTGTACCGCACCCAGGCCCTCATCACCCGCCACGACAAGCCCATGAACCGGGGGCTTCAGAAGGTGATCGAGGCCATCGTCGAGGGCGGAAGGGCCGCGGCGCGGCCCGGTCCCTGAGGCGTCACCCGGGCCCGGCTTCGGGGGCCACCGGGGCGGGCCGCGCGGTATCCTGCGGGCCGTGAATTACGCGCAGCTCCTCCTTCCCGACTTTGCCCTCATCCTGTGCGGTTACCTGGTCTGCCGCTACACGGCCCTCAACCGCACCGTGTGGCAGCCGGTGGAAAGCCTGGTGTACTACCTGCTCTTTCCCATCCTGCTGTTCCAGTCCATCGTCAAAAGCCCGATCCAGATCGGCGAGGCCTCGGGGCTGATCGGTGCCGGCGTGGCAACGGGCCTGGTCGGCATCGCGCTGGCCTACAGCCTGCCGCGGCTGCCCGGCCTGCGTGGCCGCATCGACCCGCGCGACCACGCGGCCAGCGCCCAGGTGGCGTTCCGCTTCAATTCCTTCATGGGCCTGGCGCTGGCGGAACGGCTGGCGGGCCCGCAGGGCCTGCTGCTCATCGCCGTGCTGATCGGCGTGTGCGTGCCGCTGTTCAACGTGGCCGCGGTGTGGCCCATGGCGCGCGCGGGCCAGCACGGTTTTTTCAAGGAGCTGCTGCGCAATCCATTGATCGTGGCCACCGGATCGGGGCTGGCCGCCAACCTGCTGGGCTTTCACATTCCCG
>NZ_BAAJYR010000111.1:0-11402 GCF_057546605.1 Acidovorax sp. KPB24-03
TTACGCCCCTGACGGCGGGCCGTGCGCGGCGCCGGCGGACCCGCGCGGGCGCTGCTGAATGAACGGGGCGGCCACACGCCACCGCCCTGGGCCACCACCAGGAACCGGCGAACAACGGTGGGTTCCCGCCATTGCGCCGGCTTTCAAGGCGCACCCGTGCGCCCATAATGCGGCGACTCACCATGAACCTCGTTGCGCTGAACATCGAATCGATCCAGCTCGGCTCCCCGCTTCCCTTCATCCTGCGCGGGGCCGATGGCGTGCTGCTGGCGCAAAAAGGCTACGTGATCCGCACGCGCAACGAACTGGACGTCCTCCTGTCGCGCGGCCTGCAGCTGTGCGTGGACACAGACGAATCGGGCGACAGCCACCGCGCCTATCTGGCGCAGCTGCAGCAGATGCTGATGTCCGACACCTCGCTCGGGCAGATCGCCTCCATGAAGATCAGCGCTGGCGCCCAGGCCTCGCGCGACCGCGTCGAAGGCGGCCCGCCCGATTGGCCAGGGCTGCAGCTGCGGGCCACGCAGCTGCTGCGCGCGCCGCAGGCGCATGACTTTCCCGACCGTTTCGATGCGCTGCACCGCGAACTCGCCCTGCACTGCCGCCAGAGCCCCGACGCGGTCCTGCTGGCCCTCATCTACCTGTCCGGCCACGAAACCCGGCAGTACAGCGGCACCCACGCCATGCTCGTGGCCTGCGTATGCATGCTGGTCGCCGTCGAGCAGCTGCGCTGGCCGGTGGAGCGCGTGATGCAGACCGGGCGCGCGGCGCTGTCCATGAACATC
Organism: Acidovorax sp. KPB24-03; assembly: GCF_057546605.1. Lineage (NCBI taxonomy): Bacteria > Pseudomonadati > Pseudomonadota > Betaproteobacteria > Burkholderiales > Comamonadaceae > Acidovorax > Acidovorax sp. KPB24-03. The sequence continues at coordinate 786 of NZ_BAAJYR010000111.1, forward strand.
GCCATGACCGCGCTGCAGGACCAGTTGGCCGTTCAGGCCCAGCCGCTCACCTCGGAGCAGATCGCCGCGGTGGAAAGCCATGCCACCCGATCCGAAACCCTGCTGCGCCATCTGGGCGTGCACGACCCGGTATGGCTGGAAGCCGTGCGCTGCCACCACCACCGCTCGCCGGGCCCGCTGGCCGACAAAAGCGAAGGCCAGCAGATCGCCCGGCTGATCCAGCGGGCGGACGTGTTCGGCGCCCGCCTGGCCCCGCGCGCCTCGCGCGCGCCGATGCCCGTCACCGCGGCGATGCAGGCGAGCTACTACGACGAATCGCACCAGGTGGATGAAGCCGGTTCGGCCCTGGTGAAAACCCTGGGCGTGTATCCTCCGGGCGCGTTCGTGCGGCTGGTGAGCCAGGAGATCGCCGTCACCCTGCGCCGCGGCGGCAGCGCCACCACTCCGCGCGTGGCCGTGGTGCTCAACCGCAACGGCATGCCCACCGGAGAGCTCATTCCGCGCGACACCGCCCAGCCCGCCTGGAAGGTGACCGGCGCCATCGCCCAGCGCGATGTGCGCGTGCAACTGCAGTTGAACCGCTTGCTCAGCCTGGTCTGAGAACGTTTGCCAGGGCCGCTCCTGTCAGCGGCGGCCTCCTGGCGCGCGCCGGGGCGGGACTTTTCCGCCGATTTGCGCCAAACTCGTTCGTGGGCCGCCCCCCATTGCGTGATCCACTGCCTGTGACGCCCCATCGACAAGGAGACCTTCATGCTGCGCCGAGTCCTTTGCCTTGCCCTGGCGGCTGCGCCGCTCGCCCTGTCCGGCCTTCCCGCGCGGGCCGCGGGCCCGGCGGCCGCGACGGAAGACGGCACCTGCCCGCCCCTGCTGCGCCACACCCCCCCTGCGCCTGCAGGACGAACTGCCCCAGCCACTGTGCCAGTACCGCAACAAGGTGCTGCTGGTCGTCAACACGGCCAGCTATTGCGGCTTCACGGGGCAGTACCAGGGGCTGGAGGCCCTGCACGCGCGCTACAAGGACCGGGGGCTGGTGGTGCTGGGGTTCCCCTCCAACGATTTCTCCCAGGAGGGCGGCAGCAATGCGCAGATCGCCGACTTCTGCGAGAACACCTTCGGCGTCAAGTTTCCGATGTTCGCCAAGAGCCGGGTCGTCGGGGCCGACGCCTCGCCGCTGTACCGGGAATTGAAAGCCCAGGCCGGCGAGGCGCCCCGCTGGAACTTCCACAAGTACCTGGTGGGCCGGGACGGCAAGGTGGTCGGCAGTTTCGCCAGCGTGGTGGAGCCGGGCGACCCCCGGCTGGTGCGCGCGATCGAGCAGCAACTGGACGCTGGGCGCCCGAAGACGTCACCGTTCTGAAGCAGTTCCGTGATATGGAAATAGTTACATTTTCTGATGGTTTTAACCACCTTCCCTCTGGAACTTCCCGGGATCGTCACTACTCTAGTAACCAGTGCAGGCGGCGACGCTTGCCCCCGATCAACCCTTTACTGTTGCGAAGCCTTTTGAACCCTGGTGGTTCAACTGAAACCCTGAAGCGCTTCTCCTCCCTCCCTCTCTAAATTCGTTTCGGGACGCTTCGCAACTTTTTTTATTCCGCCAAAAACAAAGCGCGCAACCTTCGCAGGTTGCGCGCTTTTGGCTTTGTAGGCGCTGCTTTGTGGTCAGTCAGCGCCCCGGGGCCGGGGCGATCGATCAGGCAGGTCGTGTGTCAGCGAAGCTCACGCGCTGCTCCAGCTTGTCCAGCAGCCGGGCGAGGTTGGCATGCTCGGCACGCCATTCGATTTCGGGAAAGCGAAAGCCGATCCAGCCCAGCGCGCAGCCCACGGCGATGTCGGACAGGCTCATGTGGATGCCGCTGCAGTAGGGCTTCTCGCCCAGGCCCTGGGCCATGGCCTTGATGCCCGCCTCGACCTTGCCGAGCTGGCGGTCGATCCACGCCTGGCTGCGTTCGCCCTCCTGGCGGCCGGCCCAGCGCGACTCGAGCCGGGCGAGCACGCCCGCGTCCATCACGCCGTCGGCCAGGGCCTCCCAGGTCTTGACCTCGGCGCGCTCCCGGCCTTGCGTGGGAATCAGCCGGCCCACGGGCGAGAGGGTGTCCAGGTATTCGACGATCACGCGCGAATCGAACACGGCCTCTCCGCCTTCCATCACCAGGCACGGCACCTTGCCCAGCGGGTTGGAGGTGGCGATGGTCGTGTCCTCGGCCCAGACGTCTTCCTCGATGAAGCGGTAGTCCAGCTTCTTCTCGGCCATCACGATACGCACCTTGCGCACATAGGGGCTGGCTGAGGATCCGATCAATTTCATGGTGTTCTTCCGGGCACGGCAGGGGACGGGGACAAGGCCGCTTGATTTTATGGGCAGTCTTGCCTTGGATAGCTTACAGGCAGCGCCACCTACAATCCCCGCCCATGAGCCTGTCCACCATCACCGCCCTCTCGCCCCTCGACGGCCGCTACGCCGCCAAACTCTCCGCCCTGCGCCCGATCATGAGCGAGCACGGCTACATGCACCGCCGGGTGCAGGTGGAAGTGGCCTGGTTCATCGCGCTGTCGGATGCGGGCTTCGCCGAGTTCAAGCCCCTGACCACCGGCGCGCGCGCCTACCTGCTGGGGCTGGTGAAGAATTTTTCCGAAACCGATTCGGCCGCCATCAAGGACATCGAGAAGACCACCAACCACGACGTGAAGGCCGTGGAATATTGGCTCAAGGGCAAGTTCGAGGCCCGCCCCGAGCTGGAGAAGGCGGCCGAGTTCGTGCATTTCGCCTGCACCAGCGAGGACATCAACAACACCAGCCACGCCCTGCAGCTGCGATCCGGCCGCGACCAGGTCGTGCTGCCGGGCCTGGACCGCATCGTGCTCAAGCTGCGCGAGATGGCCCACATGTACGCCGCCGTGCCCATGCTGAGCCGCACGCATGGCCAGACCGCCAGTCCCACCACGGTGGGCAAGGAACTGGCCAACGTGGTCGTGCGGCTGCAGACCGCCTGCGAGCGCGTGGCCTCGGTGAAGATGCTGGGCAAGATGAACGGCGCCGTGGGCAACTACAACGCCCACCTGTCCGCCTGGCCCGACTTCGACTGGGAAGCCTTCAGCAAGCGCGTGGTGGAAACGCCCGAGCCCCTGGGCCTGGGCCTGACCTTCCAGCCCTACAGCATCCAGATCGAGCCGCACGACTACATGGCCGAACTGTTCGACGCCGTGGCGCGCGCCAACACCATCCTCATCGACCTGTCGCGCGACATCTGGGGCTATGTGAGCCTGGGCTACTTCAAGCAAAAGCTCAAGGCCGGCGAGATCGGCTCCTCGACCATGCCGCACAAGGTCAACCCGATCGACTTCGAGAACGCCGAAGGCAACCTGGGCCTGGCCAACGCGCTGCTCAAGCACCTGTCCGAGAAGCTGCCCGTGAGCCGCTGGCAGCGCGACCTGACCGACAGCACCGTGCTGCGCAACATCGGCGTGGCACTGGGCTACGCGGCCCTGGCGTACACCTCGCTCATGACCGGCCTGAACAAGCTGGAACTGAACGAAGAGGCGCTGTCGGACGACCTGAACGCCTCCTGGGAAGTGCTGGCCGAGCCGATCCAGACGGTGATGCGCCGCTTCGGCGTGCCGGGCGCCTACGAAAAGCTCAAGGAAGTCACCCGCGGCAAGACCGTGACGGCCGAGGCCCTGCACGGGCTGATCCGCAGCCTGGAGATTCCCGAGGCCGAAAAAGAGCGCCTGCTCGCCATGACGCCCGGCAGCTACATCGGCAAGGCCGCCGAGCTGGCGCGCCGCGTCTGACCGCCCACCGCCGGGGTTGAAGCCCTTTTGCCGGTCCGCGCCCCACCATCGGGCGCGGACTGCTATATTTTTGTGAGCACCAGCCCATGGCCATCAAGTCCACCATCTTCAAGGCGAACCTGCAGATCGCCGACATCGACAACAGCTACTACGCCGACCATTCGCTCACGCTGGCCCGCCACCCGAGCGAAACCGACGAACGCATGATGGTGCGGCTGGCGGCGCTGGCCCTCCACGCCCACCAGCTGCAGGCCGTGTGCCAGGGCGACGGCACCCTGGCCTTCGGCGCGGGGCTGTCCGACCCGGACGACCCGGACGTCTCCCTGACCGACTTCACCGGCCGCAAGCGCCTGTGGATCGAAGTCGGCCAGCCCGAGGACAAGCCGCTCACCAAGGCCTGCAGCAAGTCGGACGCCGTGATCGTGTATTGCTTCCACCATGCCGCCGAGGTGTGGTGGAAAGGCATCCAGACCAAGCTGTCGCGCCTGGACAAGCTGCAGGTGTGGCGCCTGCCCGCCGAGGCCTCGCAGGCCCTGGCCGCGCTCGCGGAGCGCAGCATGCAGCTGCAGGCCACGGTGCAGGAGGGCGCGCTCACCCTGAGCAGCAACCTGGGCAGCGTGCACGTGGAGCCCCAGCGCTGGAAGTGACGCGGCCACGGGGGGGGGTGCCAGGTCGGTGGGGTTTGAAGCCTGATGGGCCTCCAGCGCATGATCGACCAGGGCATATTGCTATCAATAAGTGAGCATCACAGCGTGCGGCAGGCCACACGCCGCGCAGCGCCGCGCCGGCCCGCCCGATGGCATGCGGCGCTCTCTGAGCTCAAGCCGGCTGCGGCATCAGCGCGCCGCACTGCCAGCACTGCTCGAACCCGCCCTCCACCATTTCGCCGCACCCGCACAGCCAGCGGCGCTGGGGCAGGTTCTGCAACGCCTGCAGCAGTTGCCGCGCGCGGGCCGCGTGCTCGTCGTGCTCCAGCCAGATCTCGGGCAGGCACTGGTCGGGCGGCAGGTGCCCGGCGGCGGCCCCCAGGTATTGCCGCTGCACCGACGCCGGCATGCCGCCCTCGCGCAGCAGGTCGGCCCACAGGGTGGCGATCGCGATGTTGGGGGCCTGGGTCAGACGGAGCATGAACCCACCATAGCCGCTGTCCCGCAGCCCGTAAAGGGCGGGAAAGCCATGGCGCCGCCCATCCCCCGGCACCGGGGGCCGAAACGCCCACCGACGCCGTTCAGGCAGGCGCCTTGGCCTCGGCCGGCGTGCTGCCTTCCGCCGCGCGTTCGGCGTAGCGGTTGAAACGCCACGCCGAGCTCTCCAGCGTGATGCGCCGCCACACGGTGCGCTTTTCGACCGGCGTCATCGCCAGCCAGTGCTGCACCTCGGCGAAGCTGCGGCCGCAGCCCTTGCATTGTTCGTCGCCCTGGCTGGTGGAGCAGATGGCGATGCACGGCGTGTCGGGCGTGGTCTCGTACCAGGCGCGCCAGGCTGCCATGGCCGCCGGGGGAAAGCCCGCCTCGTCGGCTTCGTCCTCGTGCCAGTACACCATCAGCGCGTAGACCTCGGCCAGCGCCACCAGCTCGGGCGCCAGCGTCACGCCGTCGGGCGACGGCGACCGGGCGCGCCAATGGTTGATGGCGGCTTCGATGTCGGTGATGTGCAGGACGGCCATGGGTGTGCGAAAGGGGGCCGCGATCATACCGCTGCCCGGGTGCGCTCCCGGGGCGCCCGACGGCCTCCGAGCTGCCCCGCAGAACACTCACGAATTGATAGCAGCAAAGGCAATGAAAACGCCGGCGTTGGGCCTGTTTGGCCCAAAACCGTCCCGGCGCGCGGGACACGTTCGCTTGCACGGCCGCTCGCCCCTGTGTTCCAATGCCGGCTTCGAAGGGGAGTAGCTCCCAACCCAGCAGACATCCGGCAGGCACACCGCCCGGGGCGGCTGGGCTTGTCGGTCCTGTCGTCAGTACGAAGCGCAAGCTTCCGGCAGGCCGGGTCCATCCATGCACGGCATGGCGGACCGAGCGAGACCTTTGATGGGCCCTGCGCGGGCTGATCAAGGCCGTCCCTATCGAACAACGCTCCGCGCAACGCGGGCGTGCCTCAGGTCACCTCCGCAGTCAGCCCCCGTTCCCGGAGGGGCCCGGCGCTACAGGGGTAGCGGGTTCCTCCTCCCGGCCATTGCTTTTGAGGAATTTATGGACTTCTTGACTTCACCCGAGTTCTGGGTCGCGTTGGGGCAGATCATCATCATCGACATCCTGCTGGGTGGCGACAATGCGGTCGTCATCGCGCTGGCTTGCCGCAAGCTGCCACCCGCCCAGCGAACCAAGGGCATCATCTGGGGCACCGCCGGCGCCATCATCCTGCGCGTCATCCTGATCGCGTTCGCCATGACGCTGCTGGCGCTGCCGTTCCTCAAGTTCGTGGGCGCGCTGCTGCTGGTGTGGATCGGCATCAAACTGCTGGCACCTGACGAAGACGGCCACGGCGACGTGGCAGGCAGCGACAAGCTGTTCGCGGCCATCAAGACCATCATCGTGGCCGACCTGGTGATGAGCGTGGACAACGTGATCGCCATCGCCGGCGCCGCCCAGAATGCCGGCGAGCACTCGATGCTGCTCGTGGTCCTGGGCCTGCTGATCTCGATCCCGATCATCGTCTGGGGCAGCCAGCTGGTCATCAAGCTCATGGAGCGCTTCCCCATCATCATCACCATCGGCGGCATGCTGCTGGGCTGGATCGCCGGCGGCATGCTGGTCACCGACCCGATCTTCGTCAACACCGAGCGCTGGAGCTGGGCACCGAAGCTGGGCACGCTCGACGCGCAAGGCCTGGCCGTGATCTCCGACACCCTGTACTGGGCCGCGCACATCGCCGGCGCCCTGCTGGTGCTGGTGGTCGGCAAGGCCATCGCCTCGCGCCGCGCCGCAGCGGCTCCGGCCGCCCACGGCTGAGCGGGCAGGCCTTGACGACGAACGTTGGGCGAAACGGCACGGGCGCCGCCAGGCGTCCGGCCATTTCGCCCGGCCCTCTCCCCATTGCTAACGGCACCCCTGCCAGGTCACAAGGAAGCCTCATGAACAAAGTCATCGTTTACGTGGACGACGCCGAGCAGGCCCGGCAGGTCCTGGCGCCCCTGTCTCACCGCGCCTCGGCCGAGAAAACGGAATGGGTGCTGGTGGCCTGCGCGCCGCGCATGACCCACCGCATCAGCAAGTGGGTCAGCCACAGCGCCCGCGAGAACTGGCGCACCAAGTGGGCCGACAAGCTGTTCGGCCAGATCGTTCCCTGGCTGCAGGCTGAGGGGGTGCAGGCCAGCACCGTGCTGGCCAAGGGCCCGCTGGCCGATCTGCTCACCCAGCTGCAGGCCGAACACGGCGCCGTGCCCGTGATCGACGCACGCCGCCCCAAGCAGGACGAAGTGGCCGCGCCGGCGCCCGTCCAGGCGGTGGCCGCCCCCGTCAACATCACGCGCAAGCCATCGCCGCGCCGCTGGTCCCTGCCGGGCACGCTGGCCGGCCTGGGCGCGATGTTCATGTTCGTGGCGGAGTGATCCTCCCCCACGGCCTTGCTGCCCAGCAGTTACGCGCAAGGGCCTGTCCTGCACACATGACGTAGTTGTGCTGGCTGACGACCTGTTGCGTCCGGTGCGTCGCGGAGGTTCCGGGTACCCGCGACAACCGGGGATCTTGCTGCAGCGAGGCACTTCGTGAAAGGAGACTGGACTTCGCGATCCCTGGGTTATTTTTGGCACGGCTACGCGATGGTGGAGGTTTTTTCACTCACCTCCAGCCTCAAGATTACCCATGCAGATTGCTCCCTTGGTCTCCACCTCCGTCGCCTCTACCTCTTCCGTGCCCGAGCAGCCGGCGAGTCAGCCTTCATCGCGTCCCGGCTCGCCCCGTCCGTCCACCATGGAGTCCGGACCTCCGATTCGGCCCAAAGGTCAGTCGCTGACCTCCACGAGCAGCCTGGGCCCTCGCATTGAAGCGGATCGGCTTGCCGATCTGCAATCTGACAGCCGTCCCGGCCCGTCTTATCAGGGCACTGTTCGCGTGGAGGGGAATCAACTCACGTCCAAAAACCCGGTGACCCAGAAACTGCTGGAGTCCCTGGCGATCGATCCTGCCGAAGTGCCCGGCCTGAAATTCATGGCCCTGGCTGGCAAGGAGCCGACGCTATCGCTTCGCCTGGGCGCCAACGGTGGAAACACATTGGACAGCCTCAAGGCGGCGCTTGGCGAAGACCTCAGCGCCCCGATGGAGCACGCCACCATCCCGCTGCTACTCGGCGTGATTGCTCGCGGTGAGCAGGCAATCGGCGATGACCTTCGCGGCCGGATCATCCCGCTGCTGCGGGAGGCAAGTCCGAGGATGGAATCGTCTTTGCCCGCACTGAAATCCTTGATCGAGGACCGGCTTGCCGCACGGCCGGACCTGTCGCTGAAGATGGCTGCCACAGGACTGCTGCAGCTTGCTACGGCCAAGAGCATCGACCTCAAGCTGCTTGGCTCGAGCCTGGCCGTCAGCTCGGGGCTGGGCTCGCTGTGGGAGCTCGTGGCGGCACCAAAGGCCAAGCTCGCGCTGCTGGGTTCTGGCTTCGCATCCGTGGCGTGGGGCCTGCCGGCGTCGGTGATCGACGCGGCGCCCATGGTCGCGATCGAGGCGGCGGACACGATGACGGTCAAGAAGCGCATGGCCAATGACCGTGGCGATCCCTTCCCATTCATGCAAAAGCTCGGCGAGGCGCTCACTGCCGGGGTCGTGTCGGCCATCGGCGCGTTGCCGAACAACTTGCTCGAGTACAACGCCGCTCGTCTACCGAGAGCTGTCGCTGCGCTGATCGGCGTGGGGACGACCGAGGTCGCCATCCTCTCGGCGGCGGCGGGCGTGCCTGGAGAGATTGCTGAGATCCGTGAGTCGGTCAAGGAGGCCGTCGAGCACGCGGTCCACAGCGGCGTGATGAAGCTGCCCGAGGGCGTCGCACAAGACGAAGCCATCCATCTGGCCACCGAACTGGCACTCAAGATGGAGCCCAGTACGGTGATCGGCAAGAAGTCGATGGGCGTCGCACTCGCGGTGGGGCTCGTGCCCTTCCTCCTCGGTGGCATGGTCACCGGTGCGCTTCCAGAAGCGGCGCTGCGCATCCTGCGCAGCACCGCTTTTGCACCGATCGAGATGATTGGCATGAATGTCATTGCCGCCATCTCTCAGACCGGCGTCCCGGGTATCGTGTCCAGCGATCACCAGCGCTTCGCGAATGTGATCGGGGACTTGCTCCAACACTCTGCTGCAAACATCGGTGACCTCGAGAGCGGAGCGGGTGAGACGAGCGGCCTGCAACCGACCATCGACGAGGAGGCCATCGTCGCGAGGCTCGCGCCTCACAACGAATTGCTGCGTCACGTCGGAGGCGCGGCCCTCACCGCCATGGCGGGGGTGCTCGACAGCGTGGGCTTCGTCGGACAGGTCGCTGCCTCAAGCGCCTCGTCTGCCATGAGTTCGCTGACGCGTCCATTCCGGGCGGTCGCCCAGGAAAGCCAGGCCAGGGAACCGTTGCTAACGTCATCCGCAACGCATGGCTGAAGCGGGGGTCAGGCTGACGGACAGCAAGCCTCGCCCGAAGAACCCACGAAGCCATCGCTTCGCTGGCGCCTGAACGCAGCGGTTGAGCGCATTCGCGGGCCGGGGACAGGCCAGCGAATCCGCCGAGCCATGGCATGCGGGTGCTATGCTCCCGCGCCATGATGAAACTCATCCTCAAGTGGTTGCTCAGCGCTGCGGCGCTGCTGTTCGTGGCCTACGTGTACAGCGGCGTGGAGGTGAAAAGCTTCACCAGCGCGCTCATTGCCGCCTTCGTCATCGGCCTGTTCAATGTCGTGCTGCGGCCCGTGCTGGTGGTGCTGACGCTGCCGGTCACCGTCCTCACCATCGGGCTGTTTCTCTTCGTCATCAACGCGCTCATGTTCTGGGCCGCCGCCACGGTGCTGGGCGACGGCTTCCAGGTGCGGGGCTTCGCGGCGGCGCTGATCGGCTCGCTGATCTATTCGGTGCTGGGCGTGCTCATCGAATCAGCGCTCGGTGGCCTGTTCCTTAAGAAGTGAATCGACGGCCCGCAGACGCGTCTCGATGATCGACGCGTCGATGTAGTCGGCCGCGTCGCCGCCCCGGCTGCCGCTCTTGCGGGCCAGATCCTGGCCCGCCTTGAACCGGTCCACCGCCGCCTGGTAGTCGTAGCGTGCCGCATGCGCCTCGGCCTCGGCCCGCACCGCGCGCAGCGGGTGGTTCTGTTGCTGCCATACCGCCGCCAGCAGGTGCCACGCGGTGGCATCGTGCGGATGCGTCGCCACCCGCGTCTGCAGTGGGCCAGTCATTTCCTCGGCATTGCCCGTGCGCAGCAGGGCCTGCGTGCGCAGCAGCATCTCCGGCCGCCCCGTCGGCGCAGAGGACTGGACTGCAGGGCTCGCTGAAGAAGCCAGGGTCGCCTGCGCTGGCAACTGCAGCAATGCGGCCTGGAAGTCCCCGGCCGCGAATTCGATTTCCGCACTGAGCAATTTCGCCTGCCGCAGCGCCGGCGCATCGCCGCGCACCGCCTCCATCAAGCCCCGCAGTGCGGTGCGCGCCGCCGGCACGTCCTGCAGCTGGCTGGCGCTCAGCGCCGCCGCGTACCAGGCCGCCACCCGGCGGGGCAACGGCTGGGCGGCGAAACCGGTGCCCAGCGGCTCGGTCGTCCACTGCCGCCAGACATCCACGCCCGGACGGGACAGCACGCGGGCGCGCGCGGCCATCATCGCGTGTTCCAGCGTGGGCGTGGCCGGTGCGGCGGCGG
>NZ_BAAJYR010000112.1:0-11382 GCF_057546605.1 Acidovorax sp. KPB24-03
CCAGTGGCTGAGGCATGCGCTGGCAGTGCGGCCAGTGCGGCAAGTGCGGCAGTGCGGCAGTGCGGCATTCTTTTGAAAGAGCCACTGCAGGTCGGTCCGCAACGGATGGGACACAATCCCACGCAGCCAAGCCGCCGTCGCCACCAAAACCAAAGAAAAAGGCCCTCGCAAGCATTGCTTGCGAGGGCTTCCATATGGCGGAGTGGACGGGACTCGAACCCGCGACCCCCGGCGTGACAGGCCGGTATTCTAACCAACTGAACTACCACTCCTGGCAGGCAGCGTTTGCTTGTGAAAAGACACAAGCCAAGTGCTACAAACTTGGCGACCCTACGGGGATTCGAACCCCGGTACTCACCGTGAAAGGGTGATGTCCTAGGCCTCTAGACGATAGGGTCAAAACCTGGGAACTAACCGTTCTCTAACTCTCAGTGGTGGAGGTAAACGGGATCGAACCGATGACCTCTTGCATGCCATGCAAGCGCTCTCCCAGCTGAGCTATACCCCCACTGAATGACCACATTCACACTGTGACTGTCATCATTTCCTGAGCCTTGAATTATAGACAGGTTTTTAAGGCTTCAGCAATCTCGCTGCGATTTTTTCGCGGCCTACGAGTTCGAGCACCGCATCGACCGATGGCGTGTGGGCCGTTCCCACGGTCAGCACGCGCACCGGCATGGCCAGTTGCGGCATCTTGAGCGAATGGGCGGCGAGCACTTCCTTGAAGGCGGCAGAGATTGCAGCCTTGTCCCACGCACACGTGGTCAAGGCCTGCGACAGTGCACCGATGGCAGGCCACACGGCTTCGGTCACGTGCTTGGCGTACTCCTCGGGGTTGGGCGCCACATCGCCGTAGAAGACGAAAGCCCAGTCCGCCAATGCCACGGTCGTGTCGCAACGGTCCTTGAAAAGCGCGCAGATGCGCGGCAGGCGGCCATCGGCCAGCTCTGCCGCAGAAATGCCCCGCTGTTCCAGCAGCGGCGCCACGAGGGCGGCCAGGGCGTCGTCCGCCATGGCTTTGAGATGCTGCGCGTTCACCCACCGCAGCTTGGCTTCGTCGAACTGGGCGGCGCTGCGCCCCAGATGGTCGAGATTGAACCAATGCAAGAACTGCTCGCGGCTGAAGATCTCGTCGTCGCCGTGGCTCCAGCCCAGCCGGGCCAGGTAGTTCACCATGGCTTCGGGCAGATAGCCTTCGTCCCGGTATTGGGTCACGGGCTTGGCGCCATTGCGCTTGCTCATCTTCTCGCCCTGCTCGTTGAGCACGGTGGGCAGGTGGGCATACACCGGGGGCTGCTTTCCGAGGGCCTCGAAGATGTTGATCTGGCGGGGGGTGTTGTTGACGTGGTCGTCCCCACGGATCACATGCGTGATCGCCATGTCGATGTCATCGACCACCACGCAGAAGTTGTAAGTCGGCGTGCCATCTGGGCGCGCGATCACCAGATCGTCGAGTTCGTCGTTGCGGATCTCGATGCGCCCCTTGACCTTGTCATCCCAGATGACGGAGCCGCCCAGCGGATTGCGAAAACGCAGCACCGGCTGCACGCCCTGCGGCACGGCCGGGAGGGTCTTGCCGGGCTCGGGACGCCACGTGCCGTCGTAGCGCGGTTTTTCCTTGGCCTGCATCTGCCGTTCGCGCAGCGCGTCGAGTTCCGGCACGCTCATGTAGCAGGGATAGACATGGCCGGCCTGCTGCAGCTGTGCCAGCACTTCCTTGTAGCGGTCCATGCGCTGCATCTGGTAGAACGGGCCTTCGTCGGGCTGCATGCCGAGCCATTCCATACCTTCCAGAATCACGTCCACGGCGGCCTGGCTGGACCGCTCCAGGTCGGTGTCCTCGATGCGCAGGATGAAGTCGCCACCCGTCGCGCGGGCGAACGCCCAGGGGTACAGGGCGGAGCGGATGTTCCCCAGATGGATGAACCCTGTGGGCGAGGGAGCGAAACGCGTGCGAACGCGCTGGGTCAGGTTGGCTTCGGTCATTGCAGGGTATCCAGGCCGCGCGCGAGGTCGGCCTTCAAATCTTCGATGTGTTCCAGCCCGACCGCCACGCGGATCAGGCCTTGCCCCAGGCCGGCGGCCTGGCGCTGCTCTTCGGTCAGGCGGCCATGCGAGGTGCTGGCGGGATGGGTGATGGTGGTCTTGGTGTCGCCGAGATTGGCCGTGATGCTGCACACCCGCGTGCTGTCGATCACATGGAATGCCTGTGCACGGGCCGAGGCCGGATCGCCCTCTTTCACCTTGACGTCGAACGACAGCACGGCGCCGCCGAGGCCGGATTGCTGGCGCATGGCCAGCGCATGCTGGGGATGGGACGCCAGCCCCGGGTAGTACACGCGCGCCACACGCGGATGCGATTCGAGCCAGGTGGCCAGCTGCAGCGCGTTGGCGCTCTGCGCCTTCATGCGGATGGACAAGGTTTCCATGCCCTTCAGCACCACCCATGCATTGAAGGGCGACAGGTTCATGCCCGCGCTGCGGATCATGGGCGCGAGCTTGTCGTCGATGAGCGCGCGGGGTCCACACACGGCCCCCGCCATCACCCGGCCCTGTCCGTCGAGGAACTTGGTGCCGGAGTGAAGGACCAGATCCGCCCCCCATTTGGCGGGCTGCTGCAAGGCGGGAGAGGCAAAGCAGTTGTCTACGGCAAGCAGCACGCCGGCTTCATGGGCGATGTCGGCCAGCGCCTGGATATCGCACAGATCGGTCAGCGGATTGGTGGGGGTTTCCGCAAACATGAGCCGCGTTTCCGGGCGCAGCGCGGCCTTCCATGCGGCCGCATCGGTCTGCGGCACGAACGTCGTCTGCACGCCGAAACGCGACAGCTCTCCGCCGATGAGCTTGATGGTCGAGCCGAACATCGACCGGGAGCAGATCACATGGTCGCCGGTCTTGAGCAGTGCCAGGCACATGAGCAGGATGGCCGACATGCCGGTGGCGGTGCCAATCGCGGACTCGGTGCCTTCCAGCGCGGCCAGACGCCGCTCGAAGCTCGTGACCGTGGGGTTGCCGGTCCGGGTGTAGGTATAGCCCTCTTCCTCGCCGGCAAACCGGCGCGCCGCCGTCGCCGCGTCGGGCTGCACGAAGCTGCTGCTCAGGTACAGCGCTTCGGAATGCTCGCCGTACACGCTGCGGGGAATGGCTTCGCGCACCGCCAGCGTGTCGGGGTGCAGGCCTTCGGGAAGGGTTCGGGCAGTCAAAGGGGAGTTCATGGCGTGAAGATCCAAGCGAATAGCGGTCAGGCGTCCTGCGCATTGGGCAGGGCCAGGCGGGAGGTGTCTTCCTCCTGCGGCTCCTCCGCGCCCACACGCCCTTCGTTCAGCCGCGCGATGTCCTGCGCGGTGATGTCGCCCGTGACGTACACACCGTCGAAGCACGACGCGTCGAAGCCTTCGATGCGCCCGTTCAGTGCGCCCACTGCCTTCTTCATGCCGTTGACGTCCTGATAGATCAAGGCATCGCAGCCGATGGACTGCCGCACTTCTTCGACCGTGCGGCCATGGGCCACCAGTTCATTGCTCGTGGGCATGTCGATGCCGTACACGTTGGGGTAGCGCACCGGCGGCGCGGCGCTGGCCAGGTAGACCTTGCGGGCGCCCGCATCGCGCGCCATCTGCACGATCTCGCGCGAGGTGGTGCCACGCACGATGGAGTCGTCCACCAGCAGCACGTTGCGGCCCTTGAACTCGCTGGCGATGACGTTCAACTTTTGCCGCACGGACTTCTTGCGAACGCCCTGCCCCGGCATGATGAATGTACGCCCCACATAGCGGTTCTTCACGAATCCCTCCCGGTACGGAATACCCAGCAAATGCGCCAGTTGCGTGGCGCTCGGGCGGCTCGATTCCGGAATGGGAATGATCACGTCGATCTCGTTGGGCGGCACCGTGGAGACCACGCGCTTGGCCAATGCCTCGCCCAGGTTCAGGCGGGCCTGGTACACCGAGATGCCGTCCAGCACCGAATCCGGACGCGCCAGGTAGACGAACTCGAAGATGCAGGGGTTGAGTTGCGGCGCATCGGCGCACTGCTGCGCATGCACCGTGCCGTCGTCCGTGATGAACACGGCCTCGCCCGGCTGGATATCGCGCTCGAACACGTGGTTGGTGCCTTCCAGGGCCACCGACTCGCTGCCGACCATCACGGTGCCTTCCGGGCTGCGGCCCATGCACAGTGGGCGGATGCCGTGGGGATCGCGGAAGGCGACCAGCCCGTGGCCGGCGATCAGCGCGATCACGGCGTAGGAGCCCTTGACGCGGCGGTGCACGGCACGCACGGCCGCGAACACGTCCTCGGTCTGCAACGGCACACCGCGGGTGGCGCGCTCCAACTCATGCGCGAACACGTTGAGCAGCACTTCGGAGTCGCTCTCGGTGTTGGTATGGCGGTGGTCGGTTGAAAACAGTTCGGCGCGCAGCGATTGCGCATTGGTCAGGTTGCCGTTGTGCACCAGCACCAGGCCGAAGGGAGCGTTCACGTAGAACGGCTGGGCCTCTTCCTCGCTGTAGGCATTGCCCGCCGTGGGGTAGCGCACCTGCCCCAGGCCGACCGTGCCCGGCAACGCACGCATGTTGCGCGTGCGAAACACGTCGCGCACCATGCCCTTGGCCTTGTGCATGAAGAACTTGCGCCCCTGCTGGGTGACGATGCCCGCCGCATCCTGGCCCCGGTGCTGCAGGAGCAGCAGAGCGTCATAGACCAGTTGGTTGACAGGAGCCGTGCTGACCACGCCGACGATTCCACACATATTCGCGTTCCATCCAAAGGCGGGCGATCCCGCAATAAAAAAATCAGTGCAGCGCCACCGGGGTGGCACCGCGTCCCTGTCATGAAGGCAGATGCCTTCCCAGCGCTGGCGGCAAAGCCGGCTTCAAAACTTCCAGCATCCCCGTCAATATGGGGGCGGCCTGCGACTCTTTCCACCACAGCCCCTCCTGCAAGGGGGTCCACAGCACCACGAGCGATGCCGCCAGCAGCAACACCATGCCCCGCAACGCGCCAAATGCGGCCCCGAGCGTGCGGTCCACGGGGCGCAGGCCCACCGCTTCGATCAATTTCTTGGCCAGCCAGGCCAGGAATCCACAGGCAAACAGCGTGCCGATGAACGCCAGCGCAAAGCCCGCCGCATGCCGGACGGACTCGGCCGAATCGGAAATCGGCAGCCACCGCCCCACGTCCTCGGCCCACCACTGGGCCATGAAAAAGGCCATGACCCAGCCCGCCAGCGACAGCACCTCATAAATCAGCCCGCGCCAGGCCCCCAGCACCAGGGACCCCAGCAGCACCGCCAAGAAAATCCAGTCCAGCGATGCCATGTACGCACGCGAGCCGTCGGCCGGCTACAGCGCCAGGACCGAAGCCGACAGGCCCAGGCCCTTCACGCGCGCAGCCGCCTTGTCCGCTTCGGCGCGGGAGGCATAGGGGCCGACCCTGACGCGGGTGCGTTTACCGTCCTTGGTGTCCACCACCTGGGTGTAGGTCTTGAGGCCGGCGCGCTCCAGCGACTGGCGCACTTCGCGGGCCTTGTCGGCATCGGCGAAGGCACCCACCTGCACGATCAGCCGGCCCTCTTCGCTTTTGGAGGCTGCCGCGGCCGGCGCCGGGGTATCGCGCCCTTCGAGCAAGGCCCGCGCACGCGCCGCGTCTTCCGAGCGCTGCGGTTTGGCCTCGGGCTTGGGTTCAGGTTTGGTTTCTGGTTTCGATTCGTGAACCTGCGGCTTCGGCTCCGGCCGGGGCACCGGCTTGGGCTCGGCCCGCACCTCGGGCTTGGACGCCGCCGCAGGCGCGGGCGCAGGGGCGTGCACCGGAGCAGACGCCGCCGGCTTGGGCGCGTTGCGGCTAGACGGCACGACCTCTTCGCCTTCGGCCAGCCCCCCGGCCGACGCCATGGCCGGGGCCGAAGCTGCCGGACGGGCCGGCGCGGCCTCGGGCACCACCAGGGGAGCCACCTTGTTGCGATCGGGAATGTCGATAGGAATATCGACCGGGATGGGGCGCGGCTGGGTGTCGAACAGGATGGGGAAACCCACCACCCCCAGCAACACCAGCACCGCTGCGCCGATCAGCCGGTGCCGTGCGCGCCGACGCATGGCCTCGATGCTCTCAGCCTGGGCATTGCGCGAACGCTTGCCCGCGGGTTTATCGGGTTGCTCCTTGCTGCCGGGCCACCGAAACTTGAAAAATGCCATGGAGTGCAGAATCGTGCGGACCTTATGCGCCCAGATGCTTGGCCTGCAGGCGAGGCGTCCCATTGGTCAGAACGCCGCCCACCGTGTAGAACGAGCCAAAGACCACGATTCTATCAGCCGGCTCCGCGGCATCGACGGCCGCCTGCAGTGCCTGCTGGGGGTCCACGTGCAGGCTGGTGGGCACGGTGCGGCGCCCCCCGGCCACGATCTGCAGGGCGTTCCATTTCTGCTGCAGGCCCGCGGCGCTCTCGGCGCGGGGCGTGGGCAGATCGGTGAAATACCAGCGGTCCACCAGCGGACCGATCTTGGCCAGCATGGGGCCGAGGTCCTTGTCGGCCATGGCGCCCAGCACGGCATGCGTGGTGGGGAAGAACCCCATCGCGTCCAGGTTGGCGGTCAGCGCCGCCACCGAATGGGGGTTGTGCGCCACATCCAGCACCAGGGTCGGCTGGCCGGGAACGATCTGGAAGCGCCCGGGCAGTTCCACCATGGCCAGCCCGTTGCGCACCGCCTGGGCGGTGACCGGAAGCCGGTCGCGCAGGGCCTCGAGCGCCGCCAGGGCGCCGGAGGCATTGACGAGCTGGTTGGCGCCCCGCAAGGAAGGGTAGGCCATGCCGGCGTAGCGGCGCCCCCGCCCGGCCCAGCTCCACTGCTGCTTGTCGCCCGAAAAGTTGAAGTCATGGCCGAAGCGCCACAGGTCGGCGCCGATCTCCAGAGCATGGTCGAGCACGCTCTGCGGCGCCATGGGATCGCTCACCACCACGGGGCGGCCCGTGCGCATGATGCCGGCCTTCTCGCGTCCGATGGTTTCGCGGTCGGGGCCCAGGAATTCGGTGTGGTCGATGTCGATGCTGGTGATGACGGCGCAGTCCGTGTCGATCACGTTGGTGGCGTCCAGACGCCCGCCCAGGCCGACCTCGAGGATGGCCACATCCAGCCGCGACAGGCTCATGAGCCGCAGAATCGCCAGGGTGGTGAACTCGAAGTACGACAGCGAAATGTCCTCGCCATCCAGGATCCTGGCGCTTTCCACGGCGGCGAAGTGCGCGACCAGATCCGAAGCGGCGACGATCTCGCCGTGGATGCGGCACCGCTCCTCGAAGTGCACCAGGTGCGGCGACGTGTACACCCCGGTGCGGTAGCCCGACTGCAGCGCCACCGCTTCGAGCATGGCGCAGGTGGAGCCCTTGCCGTTGGTGCCGGCCACGGTGATGACCGGGCAGTCGAACCGCAGATCCATGCGCCGGGCCACGGCACGCACGCGGTCCAGGCCCATGTCGATGTTCTTCGGGTGCAGGCGCTCGCAATGGCCGAGCCAGCCTTCCAGGGTGTCGAAATTGGTGTGCATACGGGGCCGGATTGTCGCCGAGCGCGGCTTGCACGATGATCTGCGCCATGAGTACCCCCACCCGTACCCCCACCCGTCCCCTCGCCCACGCCGCCGCCCGCCCGGACACCACCGTGCTCTACGGCATTCCCAACTGCGACACCGTCAAGAAGGCCCGCGCCTGGCTCGCCGCCCAGGGCGTTGCGCACCAGTTCCACGACTTCAAGAAGCAGGGCGTGCCGGCCGATCGCCTGCCGCATTGGGCCGATGCGGTGGGCTGGGAAAAGCTGCTCAACCGCCAGGGAACGACTTGGCGCAAGCTGGATGCGGACACCCAGGCCGCCGTGCACGACGCAGGCAGCGCCGCCGAGGTGATGAAGGCGCAGCCCAGCGTCATCAAGCGCCCGGTCGTGGAATGGGCGGACGGCCGCATCACCGTGGGTTTCAACGAAGCCGATTGGAACGAAGCCGCCACCGCGCGCTCCAAGCCCTGAAACGGCACAAATCTTTACCCAGATTTACGGCCCCCGGCTGCAGGCTTGACACGGCGACCCTAAACTTTTTCTCAGCCTGATGCGTTGTACACCGACCGAAAGGAGCTTCTCCATGAAGAAAATCATCTTGTTGACCGCGCTGGCTGCCGTTGCAGCCGGTGCCAGCGCCCAGGAGCAGGGCCGCGTCCTCTCCGCCACCCCCATCACCGAGCAGGTGGCCATTCCCCAGCAGGTGTGCGGTAACGAAACCATCTACGGCGAATCCCGGCCGACCGGCGCCGGGGCGGTGCTGGGTGCCATCGCCGGCGGGGCCACCGGCAACGCGATCGGCAAGGGCAGCGGACGCGCCGCCGCCACCGCCATCGGGCTGATCGGCGGGGCCGTGCTGGGCAACAACATCGAGGGCACCCGGCCCGAGTACCAGAACGTGCAGCGCTGCTCCACCCAGACGTACTACGAGAACCGCACCATGGGCTACAACGTGCTCTACGAGTACGCGGGCCGCCAGTACACCACCCGCACGCAGCACGACCCGGGCGCCTGGATTCCCGTGAGCGTGCAGCCCATCGCCAGCGCGCCGCCGGCCCCCGCTTACTCCGGCGGCTACGCCCAGCCGGGCGTGGTGGTCTCCACCTACCCTGGCCCGCCCGCCTACGTGACGCCCTCGTCCACCACGGTCATCGAATACCACGACAGCTACGGCCGCCCCTACTACCCGCCCCGCCCGCGCGATCCCTACTGGCGCTGAAGGAACCACCGGCCGGACGGCCAACGCATCCAGCAGGGAGCCTTCGGGCTCCCTTTTTCGTGGGGCGCGCCTTCGGCCCGGCGTTTTGGGGCGCCGCCTCGCACGGGGAACGGGGGCCGGCCGCAGCGTTCAACCTAGAATCTTCGGTTTTCCCCCTTCCTCTTCCTTTCAAGCGCATCCATGACCACCGAAACCATCGACGGCGTGTCCGTCACCACCCAAGCCAACGTGTATTTCGACGGCAAATGCGTGAGCCACAACATCACGTTTCCGGACGGCACGAAGAAATCGGTGGGCGTGATCCTGCCCGCCACGCTGACCTTCAACACCGGCGCGCCCGAGATCATGGAATGCGTGGGCGGCGCGTGCGAGTACAAGCTCGACGGCACCGACGCCTGGGTGAAGTCCGGCGCGGGCGAGAAATTCAGCGTGCCCGGCCAGTCGAAGTTCGAGATCCGCGTCGCCAGCGCCTACCACTACATCTGCCACTTCGGCTGAACCGCAAGGCACCGCACATGGCCACCATCCTCCAGAACCTGCCCCTGAACCAGAAGGTCGGCATCGCCTTCTCCGGCGGTCTCGACACCAGCGCCGCGCTGCGCTGGATGAAGAACAAGGGCGCCCTGCCCTACGCCTACACGGCCAACCTGGGCCAGCCCGACGAGCCGGACTACGACGCCATCCCCGCCAAGGCGATGGAATACGGCGCCGAAAAAGCCCGCCTGGTGGACTGCCGCACGCAGCTCGCCCATGAAGGCATCGCCGCGCTGCAGGCCGGCGCCTTCCACATCAGCACGGCCGGCATCACCTACTTCAACACCACGCCGCTGGGCCGCGCCGTCACCGGCACCATGCTGGTGGCGGCCATGAAGGAAGACGACGTCCACATCTGGGGCGACGGCTCGACCTTCAAGGGCAACGACATCGAGCGCTTTTACCGCTACGGCCTGCTCACCAACCCCTCGCTCAAGATCTACAAGCCCTGGCTGGACCAGCTGTTCATCGACGAGCTGGGCGGCCGCGCCGAAATGTCGGCCTTCATGACGAAGGAAGGCTTCGGCTACAAGATGAGCGCTGAAAAGGCCTACAGCACTGACAGCAACATGCTGGGCGCGACGCACGAGGCCAAGGACCTGGAGTTCCTGAACAGCGGCATCCGCATCGTGAACCCCATCATGGGGGTGGCGTTCTGGAAGGACGATGTCCAGGTCAAGTCCGAGGAAGTGTCCGTGCGCTTCGAGGAAGGCCAGCCCGTCGCCCTGAACGGCGTCGAGTACAACGACCCCGTGGCGCTGATCCTGGAAGCCAACCGCATCGGCGGCCGCCACGGCCTGGGGATGAGCGACCAGATCGAGAACCGCATCATCGAAGCCAAGAGCCGCGGCATCTACGAAGCCCCGGGCCTGGCGCTGCTGCACATCGCCTACGAGCGTCTGGTGACCGGCATCCACAACGAAGACACCATCGAGCAGTACCGCATGAACGGCCTGAAACTGGGCCGCCTGCTGTACCAGGGCCGCTGGTTCGACCCGCAGGCCATCATGCTGCGCGAGACCGCCCAGCGCTGGGTGGCGCGCGCCGTGACCGGCACGGTGACGCTGGAGCTGCGCCGCGGCAACGACTACTCGCTGCTCAACACCGAGTCGCCCAACCTGACCTATGCGCCCGAGCGCCTGTCGATGGAAAAGGTGGAAGACGCGCCGTTCAGCCCCGCCGACCGCATCGGCCAGCTGACCATGCGCAACCTGGACATCATCGACACGCGCCACAAGCTGGGCGTCTACGCCCAGTCCGGCCTGCTGTCGCTGGGCGGCAATGCCGCGCTGGCGCAGCTGGGCGACGGCAGCGAGAAAAAGTAACGCCAGGCATCGAAAAGGCCTCCAGCGCTACCGCGACATGCGCTGGCAGCTATGAAAACAAGAGCAACCGCCCCGCCACCCGGCCGGGCGGTTTTCTTTTTTTGGCAGGCGGCGCGGATTCCTGTCACAAACCGGCCCGGCCACCCGTCTTGAAGGCATGAACGCCGACAAACCCCTCGCCCCGGACCCGCACACCGCCACGTTCCTTCAGCACCGCCCGCGCCTCCTGGGCGTGGCCTACCGCATGCTGGGCAGCCGCGCCGATGCACAGGACGTGCTGCAGGACGCCTGGCTGCGCTGGCAGTCCACGCCGGCCGAGCGCGTGCAGACGGCCGAGGCCTGGCTGGTGACCACCGTCACCCGCCTGTGCGTGGACCGGCTGCGCGCCACCCGCACCGAGCGCGAGGCCTACAGCGGCCCGTGGCTGCCCGAACCCTGGCTGGACCGCGACGCCACCGCGCCGGCGGCCGATGCGCGTGCCGAGCTGGCATCCGATCTGTCCATCGCGCTGCTGGTGGTGCTGGAACGCCTGTCGCCCGACGAGCGCGCCGCCTTCCTGCTGCACGACGTGTTCGACAGCGACTACGGCGAGATCGCCACCGTGCTGGACCGCAGCGAGGCGGCCTGCCGCCAGCTGGTGCACCGCGCCCGCACCCAGGTGCGCCGGGAGAAGGTGCGCTTTTCGGCCACGCCGGACGCCGCGCGGGCCCTGCTGCACCGCCTCGTGGACGCGATGCGCGCCCAGGACCACGGCGCCCTG
>NZ_BAAJYR010000113.1:0-11210 GCF_057546605.1 Acidovorax sp. KPB24-03
CTGTCTCAAAGCCGGATGGCGTTGGCATCGCCCGCGCCGTTCTTCATGTCCGTTCGCCGAAGGCCCGCCCTTGCTCGTTTGGTCTTGATGCCCGACTGCGTCGCGTTGCCGGGCAGGCCCCAGGGCGGCATGTTGTCGGCGTTGTACACGCAGCCCAGGATGATGGGGTAGTCCGGGTCGCCGTTCAGGAAGTCGACGATCACCTCCATGCCGATGCGCGGAATGAACACGTTGCCGAACTGCGGCCCCGCCCAGGTGGAGGACACGCGCACCCAGCAGCTGGAGTTCTCATCCATCGCCCCGATGCGGTCCCAGTGGAACTGCACCTTCACCCGGCCGTACTGGTCGGTCCAGATCTCCTCGCCCGGCGGGCCTACCACCACGGCCGTCTGCGGGCCCGTGGTGCGAGGGCGGGGCGTGGCGACGACGGGGCGGTAGGGCATGGCGGTGGGGTGCACCTCCATCGAAAAGCGCTGGATCGAGCCGCCCTGGGTCTGGCCCACGCCGTTCAGGCCCACGCTGGCCTGGGCGTTTTCCTCCAGGTAGTACTCGACCGACACCACCAGGTACTGCTGGTTCTGGTCTTCGCGCGGGTAGTTGTCCAGCACGATGGTGTAGCCGGGGGCGATGCTGCGCTTGTTCAACTTCGCGTGGGCGCGGTGGTGGCCGGCCAGGCCGGTTTCCATCTGCAGCCGGGTGTAGGTTTCCCCATCGGAAAACTCGGTGTAGCCCCCGGGCCACTCGTACCTCTCGTAGCTGTCGTGGGCATGCCCTGGCGGGGACTGGCGCATGTCGGACAGGTCGGCGCGCGGCTTCTTGAAGTCGTAGTCGTCCAGGTAGGCCCGGCCGGGCTGCACCTGCTGGCCCATGTGCCAGGAAAAGATGTGTTCCCGGTCGGCCAGGGCGGCCTTGCCCGGTGGGTGGAAGGGAATCACATGGCCGCCCGGCAGCGGGCTGTGCGAGCCCATCACGTCGTCGGCGAACACCAGCGTGTGGCTGCCGGGCTGGTGTTCGAAATACCAGTAAATGCCTTCGGATTCGCACAGCCGCGCGATGAAGGCGAAATCGGTCTCGTGGTATTGCACGGTATAGGGCCGCACGCGATAAGCCCGGGAGAGCTTTTTCTGCATCGGCTGGCCGTATTTCTGCAGCACGCTCTCCACGATATCCGGGACGGTCATTTCCTGGAAGATCTTGAAATCGCTGCGCCGCGTGGCCAGCCACAGCCAGGGGCGCAGCACCATGCGGTAGGCGTAATTGGCCGAGGTGTCCTGGCCCTGCATGCCAAAGCCCGTGGCAATACCGTCCAGGTAACGCCGGCCCAGCCCCTCGGTCTCCACCACGACCGTGGCAGCGAGGCCCAGCAAGGCTTTCGGGTCGATGCCCTTGTTCTTGGAGATCAGGTCGATCTCGAATTCAAACAACCCGGACAGCGCCTCGCTTCCTTTCAATTGCCTGAATTGCAACGCCTCTCCCAAAGGCGTTTGAATTGTTACGCGGCGATTAGTCATGCGAGAAATTGTTTCTTAGCTTTGAATCGGGTCCGCATTATGCTGGCGAGGCCTGCCCATCGGCACCGCGCGTTTGTGCGGCGCAACAGCCTCAATTGCATCCAAATGTTCGTGGGGTTATCTGCGACTGCGTCCGTTGTGGTTTCAGCGGGGTTGTGGTGGACTGCGAAGTGATCCGGCAGCAGTGGCCGGACGCTATGCAACCAGATAAAAAGGGAATCCATGGGAGATGCAGTTTTCGGCCCGCAGCGGCCATGCTCGGTGGAGCTTGACGGCGACAGCATTCTGTTCGGCTTCGATCCCGCGTCCACGACCTGGCGGCACGCGCAAACGCCGGCGCAGCGCATTTTGGCCAGGCGCCCGCACTGGGTGATCGACGACCGCACGGCGGCCGGCCTCCAGGCGTACGACCTGGTGCGGGGCTACGAGGCGCCTTTCGACAGTGCGCCGCCCGAGCTTTTCCCCCGCGGGCCGCAGGGCCCGTTCGATACCGAGCCGCACCCGTCGCGCATCGTGGTCCTGCAGGTGGGGGTGAACGACCACGCACGCCCCGGCTTCGACATCGAGGCGTTCGAGGACGATTACCGCGGCCTCATCGGCTGCGTGCATTCGCTGGGGCATGCCGCCGTGGTCACCGGGATCACCCCGGTCTCCGACAAGATCTTCGGCCCCGCGGCGCTCGCCACCATGCAGGCGATCAATGCGGCCATCCGCCGGGTGGCGGCCGACACGCGCACGGTGCATGCGCACTGGGATTCGATGCCGTTCTCGGTGGACAGGGACACGACCGATGGCATCCACCCCACGCAGGCCGCCTCGAACCGCCTGGCCGACCGCCTGACGGTGGCGCTGGAGCGCACCTTCCGGCTGGGCGCATAGCGCAGGCGGCCATGGCCTGCAAGGGCATGGGCAGGGCTGCGGGGTCCGCCGTTGCCAGGGCAGCACAAACCCGCGGGCTGGTGAATTCCCTGCCCGGCGGGCGCCGAGACGGTGATACAAAAACACCAGCGGGCTGGAAGGCCGGCCTGCACACCCCCTTCAAGAAAAGGTCGTCCGCATGCCCGCACTCGCCGCTTTCCTCCAGGAGGTCAAGCTGCCCACCATGCCCGAGGTGGCCCACAGCCTGATCCAGACCCTGCACGACGACGACATCCCCTTCGAGAAGGTGCGCACCGCCATCTCCAAGGACCCTTCGCTCACCGCCAAGCTGGTCCGCATGGCCAACAGCGCGCGGTTCGGGCTGCCGCGCCAGGTCTCCTCGCTCGACGACGCCATCAACATGGTGGGGCTCAACCAAGTGCGCACGCTGGCCCTGGCGGCGTGCATGACGGGCTCGTTCGCTGACGCGCCAGGCGTGGACCGGCAGGAGTTCTGGAAGGAAAGCATGGCCTGCGCCGGCTACGCACAGTGGCTGGCAAGGGCGCTGGGCACCGATGTGCAGCAATCGTGGCTCACGGGCTTCATGGTGCGGCTGGGCGAGCTGATCATCGCCCAGAAAGCGCCGAGCGAGATCGTGGAGATCGAACGCCTACCGCACCTGCCCGGCGGCCGCTGGCAGCGCGAGCAAAGCCTGCTGGGCTTCACCGAAGGGCAGATCACGGCCGAACTGGCGCGGCAGTGGAAATTCCCCGACGAGGTGGTGCGTGCGCTGGAGACGGCCTCCGACCCGCTGGCCAGCCCCTCGTTCTGCCGCCTGGGCGCCATCGTGCACGTGGCCACGCTGCTGGCGGAGATCGCCGTCGGCCCCAAGGCGAGCGTGGCGGAGACGATCGGCGCGTTGCCGGACGAACTGCTGCAGGCGCTGCAGCTCGATCCCGGCTGGCTCGCCGACCACCTTCCGGATCCGGCCGTGTTCACCGACACGTCGGCGCTGTAAACCGATCCATCCATCCATCCGCCCACCCGCCCGCCAGCGGCGCCCACGGAGACGCCAATGAAAAGGCCGGCGAAAGCCGGCCTGACAGGGGGGGGCGCAAGGCCCCATGGAGCCTGCCGCCTCAGCGGTGGCCGCTCGTGTCCATGCGTTCGGTCTTCGCGTCCAGCAGCACCTCGGGCTCTTGCGCGTCCACCCAGTTCGGGTCGTTCAGGCGCTGCTTGAGCTTGTTCTCGTCGAGGTCACCGGTCCACTTGGCGACCACGATGGTGGCCACGCCGTTGCCCACCAGGTTGGTGAGCGCGCGCGCCTCGGACATGAAGCGGTCGATGCCCAGGATGAGCGCCAGGCCCGCCACCGGCACGTGGCCCACCGCCGACAGCGAGGCCGCCAGCACGATGAAGCCGCTGCCCGTGATCCCGGCCGCGCCCTTGGAGGTGAGCAGCAGCACCAGCAGCAGCGTGATCTGGTGCGTGATGTCCAGCGGCGTGTTGGTGGCCTGCGCGATGAACACGGCGGCCATGGTCAGGTAGATGGAGGTGCCGTCCAGGTTGAACGAGTAGCCGGTGGGAATCACCAGGCCCACGGTGGTCTTCTTGGCGCCCAGGTTCTCCATCTTTTCCATCATGCGCGGCAGCACGGATTCGCTGGAGGACGTGCCCAGCACGATCAGCAGCTCTTCCTTGATGTACTTGATGAACTTCCAGATCGAGAAGCCGTGGAAGCGCGCAATGGCGCCCAGCACGATGAAGATGAACAGCAGGCAGGTCAGGTAGAACGAGCCCATCAGCTTGCCCAGCGACAGCAGCGAGCCCACGCCGTACTTGCCGATGGTGAACGACATCGCACCGAAGGCACCGATGGGCGCCACCTTCATGATGTAGCCGACGATGGTGAACAGCACGTGCGAGGTCTTCTCGATGAAGTCGAACACCAGCGTGCCGCGGCCGCCGAAGCGGTGCAGGGCGAAGCCGAACATCACGGCGATCAGCAGCACCTGCAGGATCTCGCCCTTGGCGAACGCATCGACCACCGTGGTGGGGATGATGTTCATCAGGAAGTCGGTCGTGGTGCCCATCTTGCCGGGCGCGGTGTAGGCGGCGATCGACTTGGTGTCGATGGTGGAGGCATCCACGTTCATGCCGGCGCCGGGCTGCAGCACGTTGACCACGATCAGGCCGATGATCAGCGCGACGGTGCTCACGATCTCGAAATACAGCAGGGCCAGGCCGCCGGTGCGGCCGACCTTCTTCATGTCTTCCATGCCCGCGATGCCGATCACCACCGTGCAGAAGATGATGGGCGCGATGATCATCTTGATCAGCTTGATGAAGCCATCGCCCAGCGGCTTCATCTGCTCGCCCAGTGCGGGGTAGAAGTGCCCCAGCAGCACGCCGACGACGACGGCGAAGAGCACCTGGATGTACAGCGAGCGGTAAAGGGGTCTCTTGGGGGGGGGGCGTGCGTGTCTCTTGCATAGGTCTGCGCGTACCGTCGCCAGCAGCGCTCATTTTGGAGGTGCGTGAATGTATGCCTGTGCCATGGCCTGCGCGATTGTGGAAATCCACATGGTGGGAAATACGTACACGCTGCGCGTGCAGGGGGGCGGGAGGCCGCGCGCACCCTGCCACCGTGGCGGAATGCGCCGGTTTTCGGGGGGCGATCCGGTCCATGCCGGCCGCGCGGGCAGGGTCGCCGGATCGCCGAGATGTCAGCCAGGTGACAGACTTTGCGGCCGGTGGAGCGTGCGCCGGCGCGCAGCCCTCAACGGGCCGGACAGGCGAGAAACGCCGGCAGCCGCTCCGCCTGTCCGGCATAGGCGGCCAGGACAGGGTAATCGGCGGCCAGGACGGTATCGGCGACCATGCTCTGCATGAAATCCCACGCCACGGCGATGGTGACGCCCGCATCGGTGATGGCCTGCTCGGGCGCCGGCAGAGGGGCCTGGGCCAGTTCGGCTTCGAGCTGCCCGCAGGCCGCCAGCAACTGGCCGCTCACGCGGTCGATCCAGGGGGCATGCTGCTTGTCCGCAGGACGCAGGTTCTGTTCGTACACCCGCTGTACGGCCTTCTCGCAGGCGGCCAGCGCCAGGCCGGTGAGGCGCAGATCGCGCAGCAGCGCGGGCCCGCCGAGCGGCTGCAGGCGGTGGCGCGACAGGGTGCCGGCCCATTGCAGGATCAGCCCCGAATCCATCAGCACCGTGCCGTCGTCGGCCACCAGCGTCGGGGCCTTCACCACCGGATTGATGCGGCCAAAAGCCTCGAAGGTGCTGAACACCGAGAGGGGCAAGTGCTCGAAGGGCAGTTCCAGCAGCCGCAGCGACACGGCGACACGGCGCACATAGGGAGAGTCCAGCATTCCAACCAGCTGCATGGGAAGGGTTCCTTGAGAAAAGCGGCCAAAGAAAGCCAGGGCGGGGTCCGCGAGGACGCCGGTGGCACGGCCTTGCACGATAGGCGCGCGGCCCCTGCCGATGAAGGGCGGGGCATCGGAAATGCCGGCTCCAAACCGATGGATGATCGGAACCTCCCTTCCCGAACCCGCAACCCCCCGGAGCGCTGGCATGACCCTCGACAAGAAAGACTGGCTGATCCTGGAAGCCCTGCAGACCGATGCCCGCCAGAGCCTGGCCGCGCTGGGCAAGCGCATCGGCCTGTCCCAGCCCGCCATGAGCGAGCGGGTGCGCAAGCTCGAGGACGCGGGCGTGATCGAGGGCTATGGGGCGCGGGTCAACCTGCGCGCCATCGGCGTGCGGCTGCAGGCCATCATCCGCGTGCAGACCGACCATGCCGGCATCGCGCCCTATGTGAAGCTCTTCGAGTCCATGCCCGAGGTCCTCGAGGCCGATCGCGTGACGGGCGAGGATTGCTTCATCGTGCGCTGCGCCATCGCAGAGCCCGAAGACCTGCAGTCCGTGGTCGATGCACTGGCCCAGCACGGCGCGGTGACCACGTCGCTGGTGCTGTCGAGCCCCGTGCGCAAGACCACCACGGTGCACGCCCTGCGGTCCCCGCGGCGCTGAGCGGGCCAGCCGGGCCGGCCCCGCGGCATCGGGGCCGTGTACGCCACTTGGCGTATTGGCGGCCCGGGGGGCAGTCTCCAGAATCCATTCCATCGACCGGACAAAGGCGCCCTGCGGGGGCCCCGGGCGAGCGGTTTGAACCCCATTCATCGGAGCTGCACCATGCAACGTCGTTACTCTCTCAAGGCCCTCGCGGCCATCGCCACGCTGGCCGGCCTGTCGGCGCTGCCGGCCCATGCCGCCGACACCATCAAGGTGGGCGTGCTGCACAGCCTGTCGGGCACCATGGCCATCTCGGAGACGGTGCTGAAGGACACCGTGCTCATGGCCATCGACGAGATCAACGCCAAGGGCGGCGTGCTCGGCAAGAAGCTCGAGCCCGTGGTGGTGGACCCGGCCTCCAACTGGCCCCTGTTCGCCGAGAAGACCAAGCAGCTGCTGGGGCAGGACAAGGTCTCGGTCATCTTCGGCTGCTGGACCTCGGTGAGCCGCAAGTCCGTGCTGCCCGTGGTCGAGGAAATGAACGGCCTGCTGTTCTACCCCGTGCAGTACGAAGGCGAAGAGCTGTCCAAAAACGTGTTCTATACCGGCGCCGCGCCCAACCAGCAGGCCATTCCCGCGGTGGACTACCTGATGAGCAAGGACGGCGGCGGCGCCAAGCGCTGGGTGCTGCTGGGCACCGACTACGTGTACCCCCGCACCACCAACAAGATCCTGCGCGCCTACCTGAAGTCCAAGGGCGTGAAGGACAGCGACATCGACGAAAAGTACACGCCCTTCGGCCATGCCGACTACCAGACCATCGTGGCCGACATCAAGAAGTTCAGCCAGGGCGGCAAGACGGCAGTGGTCTCCACCATCAACGGCGACTCCAACGTGCCCTTCTACAAGGAGCTGGGCAACGCGGGCCTCAAGGCCAAGGACGTGCCGGTGGTGGCCTTCTCGGTGGGCGAGGAAGAACTGCGCGGCGTGGACACCAAGCCGCTGGTGGGCCACCTGGCGGCATGGAACTACTTCATGTCCATCAAGAACCCCACCAACACCGCCTTCATCAAGCAGTGGAGCGACTACGCCAAGGCCAAGAAGATCCCCGGCCACATGGACAAGCCGCTCACCAACGACCCGATGGAGGCGACCTACATCGGCATCCACATGTGGAAGCAGGCGGTGGAGAAGGCCAAGAGCACCGATGTGGACAAGGTCATCGCCGCCATGGCCGGCCAGACCTTCCAGGCGCCCAGCGGCATCGTGAGCAAGATGGACGAGAAGAACCACCACCTGCACAAGAGCGTGTTCATCGGCGAGATCAAGGCCGACGGCCAGTTCAACGTGGTGTGGAAGACGCCCGGCCCGGTCAAGGCCAAGCCCTGGAGCCCGTACATCGAAGGCAACGACAAGAAGAAGGACGAGCCCGACGGAAAGTCGAAGTGAAATCGAAGTGACACCCCCCTGAGGCGCTGCGCGCCTTCACCCCCTCTCTCGCTGCGCGGGAGGGGGGACGACGCCAGCGGCCCGGCAGAGCCGGTTCCGCGGCGTCTGCTGGCTTGGGGCCGCGCTGGTGCAAACGGCGTAACGAAGTCAGAGCCGTGGTTGCAGTCCTCCCTCGTTCGCGAAAACCACCCATCCCAATGTTTCCCACCTTCTTTCACCGCCTGATCGCCTGCCTGCTGCTGTGTGCGGCGGTGCAGGCGCACGCGCTCACGCCGCAGGCCGCGCGTGCCATGGCGGCGGGCGAGACCGACGAGCGCATCGCCGCGCTGCAGCAGGCCATCGCCACGCCCGACGATGCGACGCTGGCCTTCATCCGCGCGATGGCCGACGATGCGGTCAAGATCGCGGGCGACCGTGCCATCACCATCAAGGACGGCAAGGGGCTGGACCCCGCCACCGGTGCCGAGGTGCCGGTGCCCGACGATGCGGAGGACATCGTCAACAACAACCGCATGCGCGGCGAGTTCGATGCCGCGCTGGCCTCGCTGCAACTGCTGTCGCCCGACGCGGCCCAGCGCCGCGCCGCCATTGAGTCGCTCAAGGAAGAGACCGACGCCGCGCGCCTGCCCCTGATCGAAAAGGCCCTCGCCGCCGAGAAAGATGCCGGCCTGCGCGGGCGGCTCGAAGCCATCCGCGCGCGCATGCTGCTGGCCGACAGCGACGCGGCCCACCGCCTGGAGGCCGCGCAGTACCTGGCCGCCAGCGGCAACCCCGCCACGCGCACCGTGCTGCTGGAGCAACTGCGCCAGGAGGCCGACCCCAAGGTGAAGGCCGCGATCCAGTCCGCGCTGGCCTCGGTGGAAGGCCGGCTGCAGTGGGGCGAGAAGCTCGCCGCGCTGTTCTCGGGCGTGAGCCTGGGGTCCATCCTTCTGCTGGTGGCGCTGGGGCTGGCCATCACCTACGGGCTGATGGGCGTCATCAACATGGCGCACGGCGAGCTGATGATGATCGGCGCCTACGCCACCTACGTGGTGCAGGGCCTGTTCCAGAAATACCTGCCCGGCGCCTTCGACTGGTACCTGGTGGCCGCCGTGCCGGCCGCGTTCTGCGCCTCCGCCCTCATGGGCGCGGCGCTGGAGCGCAGCGTGATCCGCTTTCTCTACGGCCGGCCGCTGGAGACGCTGCTGGCCACCTGGGGCATCAGCCTGATGCTGCAGCAGCTCGTGCGCACCGTGTTCGGCGCGCAGAACGTGGGCGTGGAAAACCCTGCCTGGATGAGCGGCGGCGTGCAGCTCATGGACAACCTGCAGCTGCCCTGGAACCGCGTGATCATCGTGGCCTTCGCCTTCGCGGTGCTGGCCGGCGTGGCCTATCTCATCGGCCGCACGCGGCTGGGCCTGTTCGTGCGCGGCGTCACGCAGAACCGGCCCATCGCCTCGTGCATGGGCGTCAACACCGCCCGCGTGGACACCTATGCCTTCGCCCTCGGCTCCGGCATCGCCGGCCTGGCCGGCTGCGCTTTAAGCCAGGTCGGCAACGTGGGGCCCGACCTGGGGCAGGGCTACATCGTCGATTCGTTCATGGTCGTGGTGCTGGGCGGCGTGGGCCAGCTGGCGGGCACCGTGTACGCGGCGCTGGGCCTGGGCGTGCTCAACAAGTTCCTCGAAGGCTGGACGGGCGCCGTGCTGGCCAAGATCGCCGTGCTGGTCTTCATCATCGTGTTCATCCAGAAGCGGCCGCAGGGCATCTTCGCGATGAAGGGGAGGGAGGCATGAGCGCCCGTCGTCGTCTTCATCGCCGCCCGCCGCGCCACCTGCCTCTGCCTGCCTAGAAGAAGAAGCCCATGCCCCATCGAGACATCTCCCTTCCTGCGCCAGCGCCGCTGCTCACGCGGTCCGGCTGGTCGGCGTTCATCGTCGCGCTCATCGCCGTGTGCGCGGTGGCGCCCGTGCTCAACCTGTGGCTGCCCGCCGGCAGCCCGCTGCACCTGTCCGACTACGCGGTGGCGCTGCTGGGCAAGATCATGTGCTACGCCATCTGCGCGCTGGCCATGGACCTCATCTGGGGCTACACCGGCATCCTGAGCCTGGGCCACGGCCTGTTCTTCGCCCTGGGCGGCTACGTGATGGGCATGTACCTCATGCGCCAGATCGGCCGCGACGGCAACTACCAGAGCGACCTGCCGGACTTCATGGTGTTCCTGGACTGGAAGGAGCTGCCCTGGCACTGGGCGCTGTCGGACAGCTTCGCCGCCACCTTGGTCCTCGTCGTGGCCGTGCCGGGGCTGGTCGCCTTCGTGTTCGGGTACTTTGCCTTCCGCTCGCGCATCAAGGGCGTGTATTTCTCGATCATCACGCAGGCCATGACGTATGCCGCCATGCTGCTGTTCTTTCGCAACGAGACGGGCTTCGGCGGCAACAACGGCTTCACCGATTTCAAGCGCATCCTGGGGCAGCCGATCGCCACGCAGAACATGCGCATGCTGCTCTTCGTGCTCACGGGGCTGGCGCTGCTGGGCTCGTTCCTGCTCGGGCGCTGGCTGGTGCGCAGCAAATTCGGCCGCGTGCTCCAGGCGGTGCGCGATGCGGAGACACGCGTCATGTTCTCGGGCTACTCGCCGCTGCCCTACAAGCTCACCATCTGGACCATCAGCGCGATGATGTGCGGCGTGGCCGGCGCGCTGTACGTGCCGCAGGTCGGCATCATCAACCCGGGCGAGATGAGCGCCGCCAACTCGATCGAGATCGCTGTGTGGGCGGCCGTGGGCGGGCGCGCCACGCTCATCGGCCCCATCGTGGGCGCCTTCCTGGTGAACGGCGCCAAGAGCTGGCTCACCGTGACCGCACCGGAGTTCTGGCTGTACTTCCTGGGGGCGCTGTTCATCGCCGTCACCCTGTTCCTGCCCAACGGCATCGTGGGCCTGCTGCGGCGCCCGCGCAAGGCGGTGGAGGACGCGCGCCAGCCCCTGCGCGGCAGCGCCAAGCCAAAGGAGGGCGCGCAATGACCCCCGATCTGATGGAAGAAGGCGCGCGCCGCATCGCGGGCGATGCCCCGGCGGCACGCACGGGGCAGACCGAGTCCGGGGGCCGCACGGCCGGCTTCTCGCGCGTGGCCGTGCCCGGCGAGGTGGACGTGGCCCACGGCCGCATCCTGTACCTGGAAGACGTGCACGTGAGCTTCGACGGCTTCAAGGCCATCAACGGCCTGAACCTGGACATCGCGCCGGGCGAGCTGCGCTGCGTGATCGGCCCCAACGGCGCGGGCAAGACCACGCCTGTTTCACATGCTCACCGGTCACCAAGGGCGTGAGCGGCGGGCGCCATCGTGTTCGACGGGCACGACGTGACGCGCGAGCCCGACCACCGGCGCGTGC
>NZ_BAAJYR010000114.1:0-11192 GCF_057546605.1 Acidovorax sp. KPB24-03
GTGTGGGGGCCGGCACGGTGGAAGCGCCGGCGGTGCCCGAGGCGGCCGGCGCCGAAGACGCGGGCGCCACGGCGGCAGGCGTTGCACCGGGGAAGAAGGTGGCCTTGTGGCCGTTGTGCACTTGCCACTTGTCCCATAGCAGAACCATGGAAAAGCCAAATATCACCCACAGGATGGTGCGGCGAATGTCGTTCATGAAGACTTCTTCGGTGAGGAGGGGGTGGAGGACGTGGAAGGAGACAGGCGCGAGAACAGCCGCAATGCGCGGGGCGGTTCTTCGGGCACCGGATCATGCCCTCCATCGCACCAGGGCTGGCACCGTGCCAGACGGTGCAGCGTCAGATAAGTTCCGGCTGCGGCGCCATGGCGTTCAAGTGCCTGCAGCGAATAGGCTGAACACGTGGGCTCGAAACGGCAGGCCGATCCGAGCCAGGGGCTCAGCACCAGCCGGTAGCCACGCACCAGCGCCATCAGCAGCGCGCGCATCATGACACAGGCGCCGGGGCGGGCTGGGGCGCCGCTGCCGTCGGTGCCCCAGCGGCCGTTGCAGCAGCGCCGCCGCTGCGCCGCACGGCGTAGCCGAACAGCTGCAGCAGTTCGGCGCGAACCGCCTGCTTGAGGGCATCGGACGTGGCGCTGGTGAACTGCTTGCGGTCGAACGTCGCCCGCAGGCGCACCACGTGCGCGGCCTGCGGCAACTGGGACTCGAACGAGGCGGCCACGGCATGGATCTGCCGCTTGATGGTGTTGCGGGTGACCGCGCGGCGGGCCCAGCGCTTGGGCACCATGGCGCCCAGCCAGACGCCGGGCGGCTCGGCCATGCCAAACAGGGCCTGCGGCCCTTGCGCATCAGGCAAGGGGCCGGGCCCTGTGGGAGGTGCGGGAGGCGATGCGGCCGCTGCGCCGGTGGGAGCGAGACCCAGTCGGTGCAGTGCGAAGTGTGCGGTGCGGGAGACCGTTCCCCCGGCCATGGCGGCCTGGAACTGCGGACGGGTTTTCAGCCGTTGCATGGGAGGGTTCCCGCCCGGAACCGGGCCGAGTGTCGTGGCGGCCTTAGACGGCCAGGCGCTTGCGGCCCTTGGCGCGGCGTGCGTTGATGACGGCACGGCCGCCGCGCGTCTTCATGCGCACGAGGAAACCGTGGGTGCGCGCACGGCGCGTCTTGGAAGGCTGGTAGGTACGTTTCATGGTCAATGTCCTTGAGGGTTAGGTTCCGGGCGCAACTCGCAAGATGCGGGTTCCAGGCCCTCCGGATGCGGCACTTCGATCAAGATCAAAGCGCTTGGCCCGGGCGTTATTGCCCTGAACGCATTCAGGGAAACCGGCGATTATTGCAGGCTTGTGCCGGCGTGGCAATGGCGAGGCGGCAGTACAGGGGGTTTGCGGCGCGGGTGGCGCGCGCCGTGGGCGCCCTGGCCGAGGTTGTGGATAACCCCTTGAAAAGGTACAATCTGCGGCCCTGAATCGTTCCTCCTATCCACAACAAGAACCGCCATCAATGACCGAGGAACCTTCCCGCAGCCCCGACAACGACCCAGGCGCCGATGCCGGACAAGGACTGTGGCAAGCCTGCGTCGAGCAGCTTGCGCAAGACCTGCCGGAGCAGCAGTTCAACACCTGGATCAAGCCGCTCACCGCCCAGGTCGCTCCCGACTTCTCCAAGGTCACCCTGCTGGTGGCCAACCGCTTCAAGCTCGACTGGATCCGTGCGCAATACGCCGGCCGCATCGCGGCCCTGCTGGAAGGCCTCTACGGCCAGCCGGTGTCGCTTGAGTTAGCGCTCGCTCAGCGCGAGACCGTTGCCCGCACTTACGTGCGATCCACGCCGACGGGGCAGGTGGTGTCGTCCGAGCCCACGCCCGCCGCGGCGCCCAGTGACGAGCCGGTGGCTGGTGCCTTCCGCTCGCGCCTGAATGCCGCGCTCACGTTCGAGACGCTGGTCGAGGGCACGGCCAACCGCATGGCGCGCTCGGCGGCCATGCACGTGGCGGGCTCGCCCGGCCACCTGTACAACCCCCTTTTCATCTATGGCGGCGTCGGCCTGGGCAAGACCCATCTGGTGCACGCGGTGGGCAACAAGCTGCTGGCCGACAAGCCCGACGCGAAAGTTCTCTACATCCATGCCGAGCAGTTCGTGTCGGATGTGGTTAAGGCGTACCAGCGGCGCACGTTCGACGAGTTCAAGGAGCACTACCACTCCCTCGATCTGCTGCTGATCGATGACGTGCAGTTCTTCGCGAATAAAGACCGCACGCAGGAAGAGTTCTTCAACGCGTTCGAGGCGCTGCTGGCCAAGAAGAGCCACATCGTGATGACCTCGGACACCTACCCGAAGGGCCTGGCCAACATCCACGAGCGGCTCGTCTCGCGCTTCGACTCCGGCCTCACGGTGACCATCGAGCCGCCCGAGCTGGAAATGCGCGTGGCCATCCTGATCAACAAGGCCCGCGCCGAAAGCGCCGACATGCCCGAGGAAGTGGCCTTCTTCGTCGCCAAGAACGTGCGCAGCAACGTGCGCGAGCTGGAAGGCGCGCTGCGCAAGATCCTGGCGTACTCGCGCTTCAACCAGAAGGAAGTCTCCATCCAGCTCGCCCGCGAGGCGCTGCGCGACCTGCTGTCGATCCAGAACCGGCAGATCTCGGTGGAAAACATCCAGAAGACGGTGGCCGACTACTACAAGATCAAGGTCGCCGACATGTACAGCAAGAAGCGCCCGGCCAGCATCGCCCGGCCGCGCCAGATCGCCATGTACCTGGCCAAGGAGCTCACGCAAAAGAGCCTGCCCGAGATCGGCGAGCTGTTCGGCGGGCGCGACCACACCACGGTGCTGCACGCGGTGCGCAAGATCGCCGGCGAGCGCCAGCAGCTCACCGAACTGAACCAGCAGCTGCACGTGCTGGAGCAGACGCTCAAGGGTTGATGCCGAAGTGGCCCCGCACCCCCACGGAGCGCGCCCGGTTCACGGGCAAAATGGCGTGCTGGACGGCATGAGGGGGCATGGCCCATGCCGCCGTCCTGGCACGTTTCCCAAAACCACCAAAGGTTGACGACATGATTGTCCTGAAGGCAACACAAGACAAGGTTCTCGCGGTTCTGCAATCGGTGTCCGGCATCGTCGAGCGCCGGCACACCCTGCCCATCCTGGCGAACGTGCTGATCCGCAAGACGGGCAACGCGCTGCAGCTGACCACGAGCGACCTGGAGATCCAGATCCGCACCACCGCCGAGCTGGGCGGCGACACGGGCGACTTCACCACCACGGTGGGCGCGCGCAAGCTGATCGACATCCTGAAGACCATGCCCGGCGACCAGACCGTGAGCCTGGAGTCGAGCCAGTCCAAGCTGATCCTCAAGGGCGGCAAGAGCCGCTTCACGCTGCAGTCGCTGCCGGCCGAGGACTTTCCCCTGGTGCAGGAATCGGCCGCCTTCGGCCCCGCCTTCAGCGTGCCGCAGAAGGTGCTCAAGGACCTGCTGGGCCAGGTGTCGTTCGCCATGGCGGTGCAGGACATCCGCTACTACCTGAACGGCATTCTGTTCGTGGCCGAAGGCCAGCAGCTGAGCCTGGTCGCCACCGACGGCCACCGCCTGGCCTTCGCCAGCGCCACGCTGGACGTTGAAGTGCCCAAGCAGGAAGTCATCCTGCCGCGCAAGACCGTGCTGGAGCTGCAGCGCCTGCTGTCGGATGCGGGCGGCGAGAACCAGCCGCACATCGAGATGCAGTTCGCCAACAACCAGGCGAAGTTCACCTTCGGCGGCATGGAGTTCGTCACGAAGCTGGTCGAGGGCAAGTTCCCCGACTACAACCGCGTGATCCCCAAGAACCACAAGAACAGCGTGACCCTGGGCCGCGCCCCGCTGCTGGCCAGCCTGCAGCGCACCGCCATCATGACCAGCGACAAGTTCAAGGGCGTGCGCCTGAACCTGGAGCCCGGCACCCTGCGCGTGGCGTCCAACAACGCCGAGCAGGAAGAGGCCGTGGACGAACTCGACATCGACTACGGCGGCGACACCATCGAGATCGGCTTCAACGTCACCTACCTCATCGACGCTCTGGCCAACATGGGCCAGGACATGGTGAAGGTGGAGCTGTCGGACGGCAACAGCTCGGCGCTGCTGACCATCCCCGAGAACGAAACCTTCAAGTACGTCGTGATGCCCATGCGCATCTGACGCACCCGTCTTTCAGCGCCGGGGGTGAGTGCTATGCTTTTTGTAGCTACATGCCCTAGAAGAATATGCGCTGGAGGCCGATTTGACCCTTATTGAACATTCAGGAAACCCCCCGGTTTCCACGGACCCCAAGGCCATCCATGACCGCTGAGAACACCCTGCCCGAGCCTTCCTCCAACGGCGCGGGCGAAGCGCAGCCCTTCACCAAGATCGACACCCAGCAGGCGGGCGCCAGCGAAGGCTACGGCGAAGGCGCGATCCAGATCCTGGAAGGCCTGGAGGCCGTGCGCAAGCGCCCCGGCATGTACATCGGCGACACGTCCGACGGCACGGGCCTGCACCACCTCGTCTTCGAAGTGGTGGACAACTCCATCGACGAGGCGCTGGCCGGGCACTGCGACGACATCGTCGTCACCATCCACTCGGACAACTCCATCAGCGTGACCGACAACGGCCGCGGCATTCCCACCGGCGTGAAGATGGACGACAAGCACGAGCCCAAGCGCTCGGCCTCCGAGATCGCGCTGACCGAACTGCACGCCGGCGGCAAGTTCAACCAGAACAGCTACAAGGTCTCGGGCGGCCTGCACGGCGTGGGCGTCTCCTGCGTGAACGCGCTCAGCAAGATGCTGCGCCTGACGGTGCGCCGCGAGGGCAAGGTGCACGTGCTCGAGTTCAGCCAGGGCTTCGTGCAGAACCGCATCATCGAGACCGTGAACGGCGTCGAGATCTCGCCCATGAAGGTCATCGGCGACACCGACAAGCGCGGCACCGAGGTGCACTTCCTGCCCGACACCGAGATCTTCAAAGAGAACAACGACTTCCACTACGAGATCCTGGCCAAGCGCCTGCGCGAGCTCTCGTTCCTGAACAACGGCGTGCGCATCCGCTTGAAGGACGAACGCACCGGCAAGGAAGACGACTTCTCCGGCGCCGGTGGCGTGAAGGGCTTCGTCGGCTTCATCAACGCCAACAAGAAGGTGCTGCACCCCACCGCGTTCTACGCCACGGGCGCGCGCCCGGCCGAAACCTACGGCGGCATTCCCGGCACCGAGATCGGCGTCGAGGTGGCCATGCAGTGGAACGACGGCTACAGCGAGCAGGTGCTGTGCTTCACCAACAACATCCCGCAGCGCGACGGCGGCACCCACCTGACCGGCCTGCGCGCCGCCATGACCCGCGTCATCGGCAAGTACATCGATGCGCACGAACTGGCCAAGAAGGCCAAGGTCGAGGTGAGCGGCGACGACATGCGCGAAGGCCTGTGCTGCGTGCTGAGCGTGAAGGTGCCCGAGCCCAAGTTCAGCAGCCAGACCAAGGACAAGCTGGTGTCCAGTGAAGTGCGCGCGCCGGTGGAGGACATCGTCGCCAAGACGCTGACCGACTACCTGGAAGAGCGCCCCAACGACGCCAAGATCCTGTGCGGCAAGATCATCGAGGCCGCCCGCGCCCGCGAAGCCGCCCGCAAGGCGCGCGAAATGACGCGCCGCAAGGGCGTGCTGGACGGCATGGGCCTGCCCGGCAAGCTGGCCGACTGCCAGGAAAAAGACCCCGCGCTGTGCGAGATCTACATCGTCGAGGGCGACTCCGCCGGCGGCTCCGCCAAGCAGGGCCGCGACCGCAAGTTCCAGGCCATCCTGCCGCTGCGCGGCAAGATCCTGAACGTGGAAAAAGCGCGCTACGAAAAGCTGCTGACCAGCAATGAAATCGTCACGCTCATCACCGCCCTGGGCACCGGCATCGGCAAGGCCGCGGTCGAATCCGGCAAGAGCGGCGTGGACGACTTCGACGCCGCCAAGCTGCGCTACCACCGCATCATCATCATGACCGACGCCGACGTGGACGGCGCCCACATCCGCACCCTGCTGCTGACCTTCTTCTACCGCCAGATGCCCGAGCTGGTCGAGCGCGGCCACATCTACATCGCGCAGCCGCCGCTGTACAAGGTCAAGGCCGGCAAGGAAGAGCTGTACCTGAAGGACGCCCCCGCGCTCGACACCTTCCTGCTGCGCATCGCGCTCAAGGACGCCAGCGTGACCACCGGCGGCGCCAGCCCGCAGACCCTGACCGGCGACACCCTCACCGCCCTGGCGCAAAAGCACCAGCTCGCCGAGGCCGTCATCCACCGCCTGTCCGCCTTCATGGATAAGGAGGCCCTGCGCGCCATCGCCGACGGCGTGAGCCTGAACCTGGACACCGTGGCCGACGCCGAAGCCAGCGCCGTGCAACTGCAGGCCAAGCTGCGCGAGCTGACCACCAACGGCATCCCCGCCGAAGTGGCCGGCGAGTTCGACGTGCGCACCGACAAGCCCATCCTGCGCATCAGCCGCCGCCACCACGGCAACGTCAAGAGCAGCCTGATCACCCAGGACTTCGTGCACGGCGCCGACTACGCCGCCCTGGCCGAAGCCGCCAGCACCTTCCGCGGCCTGGTCGGC
The DNA here is from genome assembly GCF_057546605.1 of Acidovorax sp. KPB24-03. Classification (NCBI taxonomy): domain Bacteria; kingdom Pseudomonadati; phylum Pseudomonadota; class Betaproteobacteria; order Burkholderiales; family Comamonadaceae; genus Acidovorax; species Acidovorax sp. KPB24-03. Next base: position 6,609 of record NZ_BAAJYR010000114.1, read on the forward strand.
GAGGGCGCCAAGGCCCTGCGCGGCGAAGGCGAGAAGCAGAAGGAAGAAAAAGTGTCCGACTTCCGCCAGGCCATGGCCTGGCTCATCTCCGAGGCCGAGCGCACCACCAGCCGCCAGCGCTACAAGGGCCTGGGCGAAATGAACCCCGAGCAGCTTTGGGAAACCACGATGGACCCCGAAGTGCGCCGCCTGCTGCGCGTGCAGATCGACGACGCGATCGAGGCGGACCGGGTGTTCACCATGCTGATGGGCGACGAGGTGGAGCCGCGGCGGGATTTCATCGAGACGAATGCGTTGCGGGCGGGGAATATTGATGTCTAAGGACACCGGATATCTTGTCTAAATAGCAGCTTGAAACAGCATTAAACAATATAAAAATCAATGACTTAGAACCACGCCCATGGTTAAACACCATGGGCCGTGGTTCAGTTATCCATGGATTGGCACAGACGCCAAATGGCCGCAGAGCGCACGCCGTGAGGCTTTATCAGCCCAGCCCGCTTCATGCTTTGCATCAGATTTTTGACCTTATTGGCTTTCTGCTCTTCAGTCAGAACGTCGGGTAGCTTCCGAAGCAACAGGGCATCCAAATCCGTTCTGGTGGCCTGCCCATACTGCTGCAGATAGTCCAGCACCAGCTTTTGGTAGTACCGGTCATCCAGGCCGCGCTGGTGGATGTACTTCGCCTTCTGCCCCAAGGCATCGGCCATCTTGGCTGAGATGAAATACCTTGGGGCGCGCCCTTCAATCAGCCCCAGATCACGCAAGCTCTTGGCCTCTGCTGCTGAAAGAGTTTGGCCCTTCTGTAGCCTGTCCAGCAGCAGTACCTGGCCCAAGCCCAGATCTGCGCGCGCCATCAGTACCCGCGCAAATTTGGAATCCAGCATCCGTCCCTGCAGGGTCAACTCCACACGTGGAAACCCTTGTGGAGTCTAACCAAACTCGTAGTCGGGTAACGGAAAAAACCGCTGGCGCTGGGTCGTGAACATGCGACGTATGCCGCTGCCCGCCTGGTCAATCATTCGCAGCCGGATCATCGCATCGATGAGCCATTGGTTGCGGTAGTGCTCCGGCGGGGACTGGTGTTCCAACATCCACGCCACGCTTTCCGGAATGAACTGCCCCAGGTTGCTGAACACCAGCCGGTCTGGGTGCTCCACCAGGTTGATTTTGCCGCCCAGAACATAGTCTTGGTGGGCGACGCAGTTGTGCAGCGCTTCGCGAAGTACCCAACTATCGTACTGTGGCACTGGCGTGGGAAACAGCGACCCATCGGGCATGTGGTCCAGCGTCACATTTCGAATGCGAGTGCACAACTGTTCGGTCGCCAGAAGGAAGGGGATTCCAAATGGCTGTGAAGTGACCGTGTCATTGAACGCATCTCGCAAAATCCAGGTCATCTTTGCATCTGCTGGGCCCAGCAGATGTGCGGATTCATCCTTGCCCAGCAGCAGCAGGGCTGCACGTGTCACACGCCCTTGTTTGGTCACGCGCGCCTTGTTCAGCAAGGTAGAAACCTCCAGGCCCGCGACTTCGGAGCGGATGGCCTCATGGCGTTCACCATTTGGCTCACTTCGTACCAAGTACTCGGTATAGCGCAATCGCGCCGCATCAATGGCCCGGTGGTCCAAGTCATCCAGCGACGCCTCTGGCATCACCACCCCAGTCCAATCCTCCGCTATACCTAGCGCACCCCACAAGCGGGACTCATGGTTGGGAAATTCCGCCAACTTCACCAAATGGCTGTCCAAGCGGATATAGCGCACATGCTGAAAAGCGACAGGTGCCCCACGTGCAGGGTGTATCTCCAACATCACTACATGGAGACCTTCGTACCTCAACTCATGAAAAGTGAAGTCGGCGCGGGGTTTCGTCATCACCTGCAGCCACATTGACAACGATTGGTTGCCAACCTTCTGCTGGAACGGGTCAAACCCCGTACCCGACACCCGATGGCTGCCATCTTCGACGCCCCACACCAGCCAGGCTCGATCTCGTCCCTGCAACGCTGCTGTATTGGCAAGCCCTGAAAGGTAAGCACCGATCCTTTCGGCGTCGGACAAATTGGATTTGAACTCCACCACCGTCTGTTCGCGCGCAGTCCCAGCAAGGATTCCAAGGTGGCTCGCAGTGCACTGGCATCCATCAGAAAACTCCTGGGGGAAACGGACGGCGCCCAACAGCGTTTCGCTCGAAAAGGCACGAACGAACTCTCACTGATGCACGGCCACGCTCAAGCGCTGCTAGGAGTTGGCACCAGTGAGTCAGCAACTGAACAGTGTCGGTTCCCATCGCAGCGCCTTCGCCGTTCCGCACAACGACGAATTGGGAGCGAGGGCGCTGGCTATCGTCCGGGTCGAATGAGAACTTGCCACCGCCGCCGCCGATAAAAGCCAGTGAGGCGGACAGTGGTTCGATGAGGTCGGTTGTTTCGGGTGGCGCCAGATCTGGCGATGTGATGGGAAGCATCGAGTGGGCATGTGGTGGGCCGAAGGACTGCTTTTACCCGAGCCAGAAGGTTATTCCAAGAAACGAGTTGATCAAAAGTTGTATGACGCGTTGGTTAAAGTCCGCGTCAATTGAATGATCAAAAAACACAGGGAGGTAGACGAAATGAAAGACCCCTACGAAAACATCCTGATCGGCAATTTCCTCTACAGCCTGGGGCTCGTGATCGGGCGGCGGTTTCCGGACAAGCCGTTGCCGGGGGTGGTGAACCTGCTCCAGCAGACGCCGCTCGACGGTCCCTTGGGGGATGTGCTGCTCCGCTATCCAGGCGTCGTCCGGCTGATCGAGTTCAAGCGGGCGTCCAACGACAGCGACAAGGAGTCGGACAAGCTCGACACCCTCAAGCTGTCGCTTGAAAACGAGCCGGCGCTGCAGCAGGTGTCCCGCGCCATCCATTGGTACGTGGAGTCCTCCAAGGGGCCATTGAACTGGCGCACCCGGGTCTGCCCCTACCTGGACTTCGCCGGGGGCCAGAGCCCTCCACTCGACTTTCAAGCATTCACGCAATCGCTTGCGGAGACGGTGGGAAAGGCGCAGGCCGAGGAGTTTCCCGATGCCCTCATCCAGCGCTATCTGGACGCGGTGGCCGCTTTCTCCGGCAAGTCGGGCACGTCCTCATCGGGGCTGCTGGTGTCCGTGGGCCAGGACGGGACGCTGCACTACATCGCGCTCGAAAGCATCGGGGAGCTGCGCCAGGAGTTGCAGGTCCACCGGCAGCAGGCGGACGAGCGGAGCGCCAGCATCGCGCAGGAGCGCGCCCTGGAGCACAAACCCCAGGGGAAAGGCCTATCTCTGTGATGAACGATGCACAACGCAGCGTGGAGCGCATCCACCAGCTGTCTGACATGCTGCAGTCGCTGATGCAACAGGCGGCGGTGCTGCAGCAAAAGGCCGATGCCTCCATGGTCCAGTCGCGCCACGCCTCGGACGCGCTGAAACGGGCCTGCGACCGGCTGCCTGTGACGGTGGGCACCGCCATCGAAACGGTGCTCGAGCCGGCCGCGGAAAAAGCCGCGGCGAAGATGACCGCCACCTGGGCCCAGGCGAACGCGGCGGCCGCCGAGGCCACGAGGACCTTCGCAGCGGCGCAGGAAACGCTGCAGTGGAAGATGCTGGCGTATGCCTGCACGGGGGCACTGGCCGTGGTGGTCCTGATCGCGGCGGCGATGGCCTACCTGTCTCCGACCGAAAGAGAGCTGAAGGCACTGCGCGCCGAGCGGCAGATGCTGTTGGCCGACATGGATCGGCTCAGAAAGGCGGGCGCGGGCCTGGAGGTCGCGCAGTGCACTCACCAGGGGCGGCCGAGGACCTGCGTGCGCGTGGATGCCCAGTCTCCCCGATTCGAAGGGGGCTACCTGCTTGTGCCTGCACGGTAGGAAGCGGCAAGATCCTGCGAGTTCCTTCCGCTTCTTCTCCGTTTTCTTTTCTTCTTCGTTTTGCGATGAACGCCCCGCGCAAGGCCCTGCCCCGCATCGATCCCGCCCGCTGCACCGGCTGCGGCTGGTGCGTGGCCGTGTGCCCGCCGCATGTCCTGTCGCTGCAGGTGCCGGGCCCGCAGCCGTGGGGGCGCAAGCAGTCGGTGCTGCACGATGCGCCGGCCTGCACGGGGTGCGCGCTGTGTGCGGTGCGCTGTCCGTTCGATGCGATCGGCATGGTGCGCACCGGCTAAGGTCTGCCCGCGGGGCCTGTAGGACAAATCGCGTCAGGCGTCGGGGCGCTGGGCCCACCCGCGATCGGTTCCATGCATGTTGTGATCGCGTCTTGTCTGTTCACCGCACAAGGAGCACCGCATGTCCGAAAAATCCGCATCCGTCCATTGGGAAGGCGCTGGCAAGACCGGCCAGGGCCAGATCAGCACCGAGACCGGCGCGCTCAAGCAGCACCCCTATGGCTTCGGCAGCCGTTTCGGGGACGACCGCAAGGGCACCAATCCGGAGGAGATCGTGGGCGCGGCACACGCGGCCTGCTTCACGATGGCCTTCGCGTTCGCCTGCGAGAAGGCCGGCATTTCCACCGAGACCCTCGACACCACCGCCAAGGTGCGGCTGGCCAAGGAGGGCGAGGGCTTCAAGATCG
>NZ_BAAJYR010000115.1:0-11061 GCF_057546605.1 Acidovorax sp. KPB24-03
CACGGCCACCGGCGCGTGGAGCAGCACGACTCGGATGCACCCGCTGGCGTGGCGGACTGGTCCGGCCCGGCCTGGAAGGAGGTGGTGGGTGGCCGCCGGCGGCCCCGTGGGTGCTGGTGGCGCACAGCCTGGGCTGCATCACCGCGACGCACATGGGCGAGCCGGCCGCAGCCCGGGTGCAGGGCGCCTTGCTGGTCGCTCCGGCCGATCCGGAGCGCCGGGCGGTGCTGAGCGACTTCGCCCCCGTGCCTTACGCGCCGCTGCCGTACCGCAGCATTCTGGTGGCGAGCAGCAACGATCCCTACTGCCCCATCCGCCTGGCCGGCGCCTACGCGAGGGCCTGGGGCAGCGAGTTCGTTCGTCTGCCGCAGGCGGGGCATGTGAACGTGGACTCGGGCCATGGCGAATGGCCCCTGGGCTGGGCACTGCTGCATTCGCTGGTGGATGGCGCGGAGTGGGGCCTCGGCCAGGGTGCCACGGAGACCCGCTCCGCCGCCTGACAAAGATGCTATTATTTTTGTAGCTAAACGCCTTAGTACCCATTGCGCTGGAGGCATTTTTGGCTGAAATCTGCCATGCCGCCCCTTGGTTTTGCCGGGGTTCTATATTCTGGAAGTCGATTAATTAACAAGAATATATTCTTTTGAGTTTTAAGCCCCGCCGCCCACAATCGGTTTCACTTTTTCAGTAACGAGGGCGTAGACATGACTTCCGGGACAAAACTCAAGACTCTTCTGGCCGTGCTGGCCCTGGTCGCTGGCGGCGTTGCGTCGGCACAGACGTCCACGCTGCTGAACGCTTCCTATGACGTGGCCCGCGAGTTCTACAAGGACTACAACCCCGCCTTCGCCGCCCACTACAAGAAGACCACCGGCAAGGACGTGAAGATCGACCAGGCCCATGGCGGCTCCAGTGCCCAGGCCCGCGCGGTGAACGACGGCCTCGACGCCGACGTGGTCACGATGAACACCACGACCGACATCGACTTCCTCGCCACCAACGGCGTGGTCGCCAAGGACTGGACCAAGCGCTTTCCCAACGATGCATCGCCCACCACCTCGACCATGCTGTTCCTGGTGCGCAAGGGCAACCCCAAGAACATCAAGGACTGGGACGACCTCGCCAAGCCCGGCGTGCAGGTCGTCGTGGTGAACCCCAAGACCGGCGGCAACGGCCGCTACGCCTACCTGGCGGCCTGGGGCAGCGTGCGCGAGAAGGGCGGCACCGACGCCCAGGCCGCTGAGTTCGTGGGCCAGGTGTTCAAGAACGTCCCCGTGCTGGGCAAGGGCGGGCGCGATGCCACCAGCATCTTCCTGCAGCGCAACACGGGCGATGTGCTGATCACGTTCGAATCCGAGGTGCTGTCCATCGAGCGCGAATTCGGCAAGGGCAAGGTCGATGCGGTGTACCCCTCCAGCAGCGTGCTGGCCGAAAACCCCGTTGCGGTGGTCGAGCGCACCGTCGCCAAGAAAGGCACGGGCGAACTGGCCAAGGCCTATCTGGACTACCTCTACTCCGATGAGGCGCAGGAGATCGCGGCCCGCCACGCGTTGCGCCCGCGTTCCGAAGCGGTGCTGAAAAAGCACGCCGACCTGTTCAAGCCCGTCAAGCTGTTCACCGTGGCCAAGTACTTCGGCTCCCTCGGCGAGGCACAGAAGGTGCACTTCAACGACGGCGGCCAGTTCGACAAGCTCTACACCCCCGGCGCCAAGTAAGACATGAACGCTGCGACCTCTGCCTTGCCCGGCGCCGCCGTGGCGTCCACGGGCGGGGCCCGGCGCAGCCCGAAGCGGGTTCTGCCCGGCTTCGGCCTGACGCTGGGCTACACCATCTTCTACCTGAGCATCATCGTGCTCATCCCGCTGTCGGCGCTGGTCTTCAAGACCTTCACGCTGACCTGGGACCAGTTCTGGACCGCCATCAGCGCGCCGCGCGTGCTGGCGTCCTACCGGCTCACCTTCGGCGCGTCGTTCATCGCGGCGGTGGTCAACCTCGTGTTCGGCCTGCTGATCGCCTGGGTGCTGGTGCGCTACCGCTTTCCGGGCAAGAAGATCGTCGATGCCCTGGTGGACCTGCCGTTCGCGTTGCCCACGGCGGTGGCGGGCATTTCGCTCACCGCCTTGCTGGCCGGCAACGGCTGGGTCGGGCAGTACCTGGAGCCGCTGGGCATCCAGCTGGCCTTCAAGCCCGCCGGCGTGGTGATCGCGCTGATCTTCATCGGGCTGCCCTTCGTGGTGCGCACGGTGCAACCGGTGCTGGAAGACGCCGAGAAGGAGCTGGAAGAAGCCGCCACCAGCCTGGGCGCCACGCGCTGGCAGATCTTCACGCGCGTCATCCTGCCCGCGATCACCCCGGCGCTGCTCACGGGCTTTGCCATGGCGTTCGCGCGGGCGGTGGGTGAATACGGCTCGGTCATCTTCATCGCGGGCAACATGCCCATGATCTCCGAGATCACGCCCCTCATCATCATCGGCAAGCTGGAGCAGTACGACTACGCGGGCGCCACGGCGGTCGCGGTGGTGATGCTGGTGATCTCCTTCGCGCTGCTGCTCGTCATCAACGCATTGCAGGCCTGGCAGCGTCGCCACGCAGGAGCCCCGGCATGACTTCCACCGCTTCCAACTCCGGCGGGCGCAACGTGGTGCGCCGCGCCCAAGCCGGCACGACCGAGGCCCCCTGGGTGCGCTGGACGCTGATCGGCATCGCGCTCGCGTTCCTGCTGCTGTTCCTCGTGCTGCCGCTGGCCGCCGTGTTCACCGAGGCGCTGCGCAAGGGCTTCGGCGCCTACGTGGCGGCGCTCAAGGAGCCCGATGCCTGGGCCGCCATCCGGCTGACCCTCATCACCGCGGCCATCGCGGTGCCGTTGAACCTGGTGTTCGGCGTGGCGGCGGCCTGGGCCATCGCCAAGTACGAGTTCCGGGGCAAGGCGTTCCTGACCACGCTGGTGGACCTGCCGTTTTCCGTCTCGCCCGTGGTGGCCGGCCTGGTGTACGTGCTGATGTTCGGCGCTAACGGCTGGTTCGGCCCCTGGCTGGCGGCGTACGACGTCAAGATCATCTTCGCCGTGCCGGGCATCGTGCTGGCGACGATCTTCGTGACCTTCCCGTTCATCGCGCGCGAGTTGATTCCGCTCATGCAGGCCCAGGGCAGCGACGAGGAGCAGGCGGCCATCGTGCTGGGCGCGAGCGGCTGGCAGACCTTCTGGTACGTGACGCTGCCCAACATCAAGTGGGGCCTGCTGTACGGCGTGATCCTGTGCAATGCGCGCGCCATGGGCGAGTTCGGCGCGGTGTCGGTCGTCTCGGGCCACATCCGCGGGCAGACCAACACCATTCCGCTGCACGTGGAGATTCTCTACAACGAATACCAGTCCGTGGCGGCGTTCGCTGCGGCCTCGCTGCTGGCCCTGCTGGCACTGGTCACGCTGGTCATCAAGTCCATTGCCGAATGGCGCAACGAGCAGGAGCGCAAGGCCGCGGCCGCACTGCCGCCCGAGCGCCCCGCACCCGCCGCCGTGGGCGCGCGCTGAACGAAAGCACACCATGAGCATTGAAATCCGCAACATCAGCAAGCAGTTCGGCAGATTCCAGGCACTGCGCGACGTGAGCCTGGACATCCAGTCCGGCGAACTGATCGCGCTGCTCGGCCCCTCGGGCTGCGGCAAGACCACGCTGCTGCGCATCATCGCGGGGCTGGAGACGCCCGACGTGGGCACCATCCACTTCTCGGGCGAGGACACGACCGACGTGCACGTGCGCGACCGCGGCGTGGGCTTCGTCTTCCAGCACTACGCGCTGTTCCGGCACATGACGGTGTTCGAGAACGTCGCCTTCGGCCTGCGCGTGAAGCCGCGCGGCGAGCGCCCGAGCGATGCGCAGATCAAGCAGAAGGTGACCGACCTGCTCAAGCTCGTGCAGCTCGACTGGCTGGCCGACCGCTATCCGTCGCAATTGTCCGGCGGCCAGCGCCAGCGCATCGCCCTTGCGCGCGCCCTGGCGGTGGAGCCCAAGGTGCTGCTGCTGGATGAGCCCTTCGGCGCGCTCGATGCCAAGGTGCGCAAAGAGCTGCGCCGGTGGCTGCGCCGCCTGCACGACGAACTGCACGTGACCAGCATCTTCGTGACCCATGACCAGGAGGAAGCCCTGGAAGTGGCCGACCGTGTGGTGGTCATCAACCAGGGCCGGATCGAGCAGAGCGGCTCGCCCCAGGAGGTGTGGGATCAGCCGGCCAGCCCGTTCGTCTATGGATTCCTGGGCGACGTGAACCTGTTTCGCGGCCGCGCCCACGAAGGGCTGGTGCACGTGGAGGGCATGGCCATCGATTCGCCCGAGCATGCGGGCGCCCAGAACGCCAGCGCTTTTGCCTATGTGCGTCCGCACGACCTGGACGTGCAGCGCTACTCGCCCGGCGAGGGCGTGGACGCCGACGGGCGCCCGCGCGGCATCGTCGCGCAGCTCAGCCGTGCCATCGTCGTGGGGCCGATCGCGCGCCTGGAACTTATTCCTGATGCCGACCACAAACCAGCGGACAATGCGAGCCCCGACTCGGTGATCGAGGCGCAGATTCCTGCGCAGCAGTACCGGGAGATGGGTTTCAGGGAGGGTGAAACGCTGGTGGTCACACCGCGCCGCGCCCGCGTTTTTCTGGACCACGCCGCCGGTATCTGATGCAGCCTTCGAGGGCTGCCGACCGCGGCCTTCAAGGACAAGAACAATGGTGTTGAACTGGTTGGATGCCGCGCCCCGCCGCGTGCTGGGCCTCATCGCGGCGGCCTGCGTGGCCATGCTGGCTTTTGGCATGTACCTGCAGCATGTCGTGGGGCTCGAGCCCTGCCCGATGTGCATCGTGCAGCGCTATGCGCTCATCGGGGTCGCCGTGTTTGCGGCCCTGGCCAGCGCCCGGGGCACCCGGGGCTGGTGGATGTCGTGGGCCGTCCTGGCGCTGCTGTCGTCGGGATTCGGCGCCTTCGTGGCGGCGCGGCAAAGCTGGCTTCAGTGGTACCCGCCCGAGATCGCCACCTGCGGTCGCGACTTCTACGGAATGATCGAGCACTTCCCCATCGGCCGCGCGATCCCCATGATCTTCCGCGGTTCGGGCGACTGCGCCGCGGTGGACTGGACCTTCCTTGGAGGCTCCATCGCCAACTGGTCGTTCATCTGCTTCGTGCTCATGGCCGTCGTGCTGCTGGTGCTGCTGGTGCTGCTGGCCCGTGGTGGGCGAGGGGGCGCCAACCGCCGTCCGCTGGCTGCGGCTTGAAACCGGCCTGAACCCCGTTGAATGAAAAAGGCGCCTTGAACAGGCGCCTTTTTCTTGGGCGTTGCAAATCCGTCAGATCGGTGCCGGCGCTGCCATGGGCTCCTGGGCGGGAAACACCGGGCCCCGGGTTCCGGGCACCCAGGGCGCCATCTTGTCCATCACCTGCGTGAACGCCGTGCTGGCCTCCCATGCTGCCAGCCACTTTCGCACATGGGGCCAGGGGCCCGCCTGCCAGTCCGTGGCGTCGATGCCTGCGAACTGGCGCACGAACGGCATGATGGCCACGTCGGCCAGCGTGGGCCGCGGGCCGCACAGGAAGGCGTGTTGCGCCAGCCGCTCGTCCCACTGGGTCAGGAACGCGGTGGCGGTGGCCTGGGGCGTTGGCGCGTCCTCCACGCCGTCTCCCGTGCCGGTTTGCTGCGGATAGCGGTTCGGGTACTTGCAGCGGTCCAGGGCCTGTTTGAAGGTGCCGTCGCAGGCCGCGATGAGCGCATCGGCGTCCCGGGCCGTTGCGGCATCTTCGGCCATCCAGCCCTGCGGGTCGTGGCGAGCGAGCGCCCAGCGCATGATCTCCAGGCTTTGTTCCAGCAACTGGCCATCGGGCAGCACCAGCACGGGCACCGTGGCTTTGGGCGATGCATCCCGCAAGGCTTGCGGCTTGTCGCGCAATACCACCTCGCGCAATTCACAGGCCTGCCCGCTGGCCGCGATCGCCATGCGGGCCCGCATGGCGTAGGGGCAGCGGCGAAAGGAATACAGCACGGGCAGGCCGCTGGGCGCGTCCGATGGCTGACCATCGGACTGCGCCACACCGGAGGAGCCCAGGCGCGCGCCGATGTGGTCCTGCCCGCGCTGCCGCGCGAGCACCATCTGTTGCTCGCGCTCGGCCAGGGCGCGCTCCTGCTCGGGCGTGCGCGTGCCATGGCAATAAGGGCAGCTCACGCCGGGGCGGTACTGGGGCGATGCGAGTTCGGCCTCGCCCAGCGGCATGCGGCAGGACCGGCACAACTGGTGCCGGCCCGTGGACAGGCCGTGGCCCACCGACACGCGTTCGTCGAACACGAAACAATCGCCGTGCCAGCGGCTGTCTTCGGCGGGCACGTCTTCCAGGTACTGCAGGATGCCGCCGTCCAGGTGGAACACCTCGTCGAAGCCCTGCGACTTGAGCAGGGCGGTGGACTTTTCGCACCGGATGCCGCCCGTGCAGAACATGGCCACCTTGGGCCGGTGTGCCAGCACGCCGCCCGGCGCGCGCTGCTGCTCCACCCAGGCCGGAAATTCCGTGAAGCTGCGCGTGCGCGGGTTGATGGCCCGGGCGAAGCTGCCGATGCCCACTTCATAGTCGTTGCGCACGTCGATCACCACCACCTCGGGGTCGTCGATCAGGGCGTTCCATTGCGCCGGCGGCACGTGCGTGCCGGCATTGCGCGCCGGGTCCAGTCCGGTCACACCCAGGGTGACGATCTCGCGCTTGAGCCGCACCCGCATGCGGTAGAACGGCATGCGGTCGCCCAGCGCCTCCTTGTGGCGCAGGCCGGCCAGCCGCTCATCGGCACGAAGCCAGGCCAGCACGGCCCGCACGCCTGCGGGCTCCCCTGCGATCGTGCCGTTGATCCCCTCGGGCGCCAGCAGCAGCAGGCCCCGCACGCCATGGGCCTCGCACACGGATTGCAGTGGTGGCTGCAGTGCGGCGCAGTCGGGCAGATCGACGAAATGGTAGAGGGCGGCGGTGAGGATCTCGGGCATGGGGTGGCGATGATAGCGGGGCATCTGGAACGGCCGGGGCGCGGGCGGCCGATCAGGCCGGGTTGCTAGATGGACTGCCGCAGCCGGCCAGCAGCCAGCCGCGAAAGGCCTGCAGCGCAGCGCTGGGCGGGCGGGATTTCAAGCGCGTGAGCCAGTAGGCACCCAATGCGATGTGCGTGCCGAAGGGCTGCACGAGCCGCCCCTGTCGCAACTCCCTTTGAAAAAGCCGCACCGGCAGCAGCGCCACGCCCGCGCCCTGCGCGGCGGCCTCGGCCAAGGCCAGGGAGGAGTCGAACACCGTGCCCCGCACGAGCGGGCAGGGCACACCGGCCGCGCTGAACCAGGCGGCCCACTCGTCCGCGCGGTACGAACGCAGCAGCGATTCGTGCGCCAGATCGGCCGGCGCCCGCAGCCGGGGTGCGATGGAGGGCGCGCACATGGCGGACAGCGGCGCTTCCAGCAGGCGGTCGGCCTCGGTGCCATGCCAGGCGCCGTCCCCGAACCGGATGGCGCAGTCCAGTCCCTCGCCCGCGATGTCCACCCGGTTGTTGTGCGTGAGCAGGCGCAGGTCCACGAAGGGGCACGCCTGCTGGAACTCGCGCAGCCGCGGCAGCAGCCACCCCACGGCGAAGGTGCCCACGGCGCCGACGGTGAGCACTTCGCGGGGGCGGGTGTCGCTGAACTGCTCCAGGGCACCGGCAATGCGGCCGAACGCATCGGCCAGCACCGGCAGCAGGGCCAGGCCTTCGTCCGTCAATGCCAGCCCACGCGGCAGGCGCCGAAACAGCGGTTTGCCCAGGCGCTCTTCGAGGTTGCGGATGTGCTGGCTCACCGCGGTCTGGGTCACGCACAGCTCCTGGGCTGCACGGGTGAGATTGAGGTGGCGCGCCGAGACCTCGAAGGCGCGCAGGGCATTGAGGGGCAAGTGCATGGCGTCGGAATCAGGCGGGCAAGTAGCAAGCAGTTTTTCTTGGGGCTCTTCCCGATTATTGTCGATGGTGCTCTGGCCGACATGTCTCTATCGTTCGGGTCTTCTTGCTTTCAACGACAGGTTCATTTCATGCAAAGACGCCAGTTTTCCTTTGATCTCTTCGCCGCCGTGGCCGCCGCTTCGACGGCCGCCTTGTGGGCCGGCCCGGCCCATGCCGCCGCGCCTGCGCGCCAGCGCAACGCGCGGGAGGTCGCCTGGCAGGCCTCCATGCAGCGGCTCGAATCGGCACTGGACGGCCACCCCAAGGCGCGGCTCGGGGTCGCCATGCTCGACACCGGCTCCGGGCTGTCGCTGGGCTGGCGCCAGGACGAGCGCTTTCCCATGGCCAGCACCTTCAAGCTGCTGCTGGCCGCGTGGATGCTGGAGCGGGTCGACCGGGGCCAGGAGGCGTTGGACCGCCGGGTGCATTTCGACGCGTCGGCGCTCGTCGCCTATTCGCCGGTGACGGAAAAGCGGGTGGGCGACGTCGGCATCACGGTCGGCGAGCTGTGCGAAGGCACCGTCACGCTGAGCGACAACACCGCGGCCAACCTGCTGCTGTCGCGCCACGGCGGTCCGCAGGGCTTCACCGCCTTCGCGCGGAGCCTGGGCGACACGGTGACGCGGCTGGACCGCACCGAGCCCACGCTGAACGAGGCCATCGCGGGCGATCCGCGCGACACCACCACGCCGCAGGCCATGCTGCAGTCGCTGCGCAAGGTGGCCTTGGGCGATGCGCTGAGCCCGGCCTCGCGTGCCCAGCTGGTCGAATGGATCGTGGCCACGAAGACGGGCGACAAGCGGCTGCGTGCCGGCGTGCCGGGCTGGCGGGTGGGCGACAAGACGGGCACGGGCAACCAGGGTTCGTCCAACGACATCGGCGTGCTATGGCCGCCCGGCGGCGGTGCGCCCATCGTGGTCACCTGCTACATCACCCAGACCACCGCCACGCCGGAAAAGCGCGATGCCACCATCGCCGAGGTGGCGCGCCAGGTGGCCCGGGCGGTCGCCGCCTGAGCGGTGTGGCCGCAGGCCGGGCCGCCGCCTACAGTTTCTTGACGAGCACCTGGCTGCGGCGGTCCCAGTTGTACTTGCGCTTGCGGGCTTCGGGCAGCCACTCGGGGTCCACGGGCTGGAAGCCGCGCTTGATGAACCAGTGCATGGTGCGCGTGGTGAGCACGAACAGGCTGGTCAGGCCCATCCCCCGCGCCCGCTGCTCGATGCGTTTGAGCAGCTTTTCGCCGTCGCCCGTGCCCTGGCTGTGCGGTGAAACGGTCACGGCCGCCATCTCGGCCGTGCTGCCCTCCGGATAGGGGTAGAGCGCCGCGCAGCCGAAGATCACGCCGTCGTGTTCAATGATGGTGTAGTTGGCGATGTCGCGTTCGATCTCGGTGCGGTCGCGCTTGACGAGCGTGCCGTCCTTCTCGAACGGCTCGATCAGTTGCAGGATGCCGCCCACGTCGTCCGGCGTGGCCTCGCGCAGTTCTTCCAGCTTCTCATCGACCACCATGGTGCCGATGCCGTCGTGCACGTAGATCTCCAGCAGCAGCGCACCGTCCACCGCGAAAGGAATGATGTGGCTGCGCTCCACGCCGTTCTGGCAGGCCTTCACGCAGTGCTGCAGATAGAACGCGGTGTCGGTCGGCCGCTGGCTGGGCGGCACGCGGGCCAGCATCTGCCGGGCCTGGGCCAGCGGCAGCTCCGTGTCGATGGGGTTGTCGTCGCTCTCGGGCTCGTCGGGGTTCATGCGGATGCCGGGCACCTCGCACACGAAGACCAGCTTGTCGGCCTTGAGCGCGATCGCCACGGAGGTCGCGACCTCTTCCATCGTCAGGTTGAAGGCCTCGCCGGTGGGCGAGAAGCCGAAGGGCGACAGCAGCACCAGCGCGTCCATGTCGAGCGAGCGCCGGATGCCCGCCACATCCACCTTGCGCACCAGGCCCGAATGCTGGAAATCCACCCCGTCCACGATGCCCACGGGCCGCGCCGTCAGAAAGTTGCCGGAGATCACGCGCACCGTGGAGCCCGCCATCGGCGTGTTGGGCAGGCCCTGGCTGAAGGCGGCCTCGATCTCGTAGCGCAACTGGCCCGCGGCCTCCTGCGCGCAGTCGAGCGCCACCGAATCGGTGACACGGATGCCGTGCGAATACTTCTCGGCATGCCCCTTGGCCGCGAGCTGCTCGTTCACCTGCGGGCGAAAGCCGTGCACGAGCACGATCTTCACGCCCATCGCCTGGATCATGGCCAGGTCCTGCGCGATGGCCTGGAGCTTGCCAGCCGCGATGGCCTCGCCCGTGAGCCCGATCACGAAGGTCTGGTGGCGGAATTTGTGGATGTACGGCGCCACCGAGCGGAACCAGGGGACGAAGGTGAAGTTGAAGACGGCGGACATGGCGAAAGGGTGAAGAGAGCGGGGACTGCACCCTGCGGAGCGGCGCAGGTTGCGTGGGGAGGGCGGGGCGTTTTCCGCTGCGGCCGAATTATCGTCGCCATCGTTGCGGACGGAACGGCGCCAGGTCGATCTCCGGAGGCTGTCCGTCCATACATTGGGACACCACCCGTCCCGTGCGGGCCGAAGCGCCCAGGCCCACATGGCCGTGGCCATAGGCATGGATGACGTCCGCGCAGGCGCTGGCGGGTCCGATGCAGGGCAGTCCGTCGCTGGTGCTCGGACGCCGGCCCATCCAGAAGCGGGCGCCGTCCTCCAGCGCGGCGCGGGGCAGCGAAGGGTACAGATCGAATAGGTGTCCCAGCAGGATGCGGGCGCGGCGCCAGTCGGGTGCGGCGTGTAGGCCGGCGATTTCCACCTGGCCCGCCACCCGCAGGCCGTGCGCCATCTGGTGCACGATGAGCTTACGATCCATCACCATCGTGGAGGTGCGGGGGCCGGCGGGCGCGGGCTCCCCGGCGCGGGCCTGCACGTCCAGCATCGCGTGGTACCCGCGCTCGGTGTCCAGCCACACACGGTCGCCGGCGGCTAGCGCCAGCGGCCGCGAATAGCGCCCGCCGCGATGACCGCACCCTGGCAGGGCAGGTCGCCCTGGTCGGTCCGCACGGCGTGCAGGCGGCCTGCCTCGATGTGCAGCCCG
>NZ_BAAJYR010000116.1:0-10894 GCF_057546605.1 Acidovorax sp. KPB24-03
CAAGCTGCTGGCCGACAACAACCTGTCCGTTTCGGCCGTGGCCGGCACGGGCAAGGATGGCCGCGTGACCAAGGGCGACGTGCTGAGTGCCGTGGCATCGGGCACGGGCAAGGCCGCTGCGGCCGCACCGAGCGCGATCCCCACCGGCGTGCCCACCAAGGCGCTGCCGCAGGTGGCTGCGCCCACCGCCAAGGAAGACCTGAGCGGCCGCCCCGAGCAGCGCGTGCCCATGAGCCGCCTGCGCGCCCGCGTGGCCGAGCGCCTGCTGCAGTCGCAATCGACCAACGCCATCCTGACCACGTTCAACGAAGTGAACATGGCCCCGGTGATGGACATGCGCAAGAAGTTCCAGGACGCTTTCACCAAGGAACACGGCGTGAAGATCGGCTTCATGAGCTTCTTCGTGAAGGCGGCCGTGCATGCCCTGAAGAAGTACCCGGTGCTCAACGCCTCGGTCGACGGCAACGACATCGTCTACCACGGCTACTTCGACATCGGCATCGCCGTGGGCTCGCCCCGCGGCCTGGTGGTGCCCATCCTGCGCAATGCCGACCAGATGACGTTCGCCGACATCGAAAAGAAGATCGCCGAGTTCGGCCAGAAGGCCAAGGACGGCAAGCTGGGCATTGAAGAGATGACCGGTGGCACGTTCTCGATCTCCAATGGCGGCACGTTCGGCTCCATGCTGTCCACCCCCATCATCAACCCGCCGCAGTCGGCCATCCTGGGCGTGCACGCCACCAAGGACCGTGCCGTGGTGGAAAACGGCCAGATCGTCATCCGCCCGATGAACTACCTGGCCATGTCGTATGACCACCGCATCATCGACGGCCGTGAAGCCGTGCTGGGCCTGGTGGCCATGAAGGAAGCGCTGGAAGACCCCTCGCGCCTGCTGTTCGACATCTGATCCCCCTGGATGGACCCGCCCGCGTGGCCCGGCCGTTGGCCGCGCCCGCCGGTGGGTCTTTCTTCAACTGATTGAGTGAGATTGACATGAGCAAACAATTCGACGTGATCGTGATCGGCGGCGGCCCCGGCGGCTATATCGCTGCCATCCGAGCCGCGCAACTGGGCTTCAACGTGGCCTGCATCGACGAGTGGAAGAACGGCAAGGGCGGCCCCGCACCGGGCGGCACCTGCACCAACGTGGGCTGCATTCCCTCCAAGGCGCTGCTGCAGTCGTCCGAGCATTTCGACCAGGCCAACCACCACTTCGCCGACCATGGCATCGAGGTCAAGGACGTGCGCATGGACGTGGCCAAGATGATCGCCCGCAAGGACAGCGTGGTTAAGCAGAACAACGACGGCATCCTGTACCTCTTCAAGAAGAACAAGATCACGTTCTTCCACGGCCGTGGCTCGTTCGTGAAGGCCGCCGACGGTGGCTATGAAATCCGCGTGGCCGGCGCTGCCGAAGAGTCCATCACCGGCAAGCAGATCATCCTGGCCACTGGCTCCAACGCCCGCGCGCTGCCTGGCGTGCCGTTCGACGAAGAGCACATCCTCTCCAACGACGGTGCCCTGCGCATTGGAGAGACACCCAAGAAGCTGGGCCTGATCGGCGCCGGCGTGATCGGCCTGGAAATGGGCTCGGTCTGGCGCCGCCTGGGCGCCGAAGTGACGGTGCTGGAAGGCCTGCCCACGTTCCTGGGCGCGGTGGACGAGCAGATCGCCAAGGAAGCCAAGAAGGCGTTCGACAAGCAGAACCTCAAGATCGAGCTGGGCGTGAAGATCGGCGAGATCAAGACCGGCAAGAAGAGCGTGAGCGTGGCCTACACCAACGCCAAGGGCGAAGCCCAGACGCTGGAAGTGGACAAGCTCATCGTGTCCATCGGCCGCGTGCCCAACACCATCGGTCTCAACGGCGAAGCCGTGGGTCTGCAGCTGGACGAGCGCGGCGCGATCGTGGTCGATGCCGATTGCAAGACCAACCTGCCGGGCGTGTGGGCGGTGGGCGACGTGGTGCGTGGCCCGATGCTGGCGCACAAGGCCGAGGAAGAGGGCGTGGCCGTCGCCGAGCGCATCGCGGGCCAGCATGGCCATGTGAACTTCAACACCATCCCCTGGGTGATCTACACCAACCCCGAGATCGCATGGGTGGGCCGCACCGAGCAGCAGCTCAAGGCGGACGGCGTGAAGTACAAGGCCGGCACGTTCCCGTTCCTGGCCAACGGCCGCGCCCGCGCGCTGGGCGACACGACCGGCATGGTCAAGTTCCTGGCGGACGCGGCCACGGATGAGATCCTGGGCGTGCACATCGTCGGCCCGATGGCCAGCGAACTGATCGCCGAAGCCGTGGTCGCCATGGAGTTCAAGGCCAGCGCCGAAGACATCGCGCGCATCTGCCACGCCCATCCGAGCTTGAGCGAAGCCACCAAGGAAGCGGCCCTGGCCGTGGACAAGCGCACGCTGAACTTCTGACCCCGGGACTTTGGGTAAAAATGGCTGCCTGCGCTTGAAATACTAGCGCAGGCAGCTATCTTTTTTATAGCGTTTGGAGTGTGCGTGTGAATGTGAAGCAGGCGTATGAGGCGGAACTGGCCAGCAAGGGCTACCAGAGCGATCCGGCCCAGTTGCGCGCCGTCGAGGCGTTGCAGCGGTGTGCCGACGATTGGGCGCTGTACAAGGAGCGCCGCTCCAACGCCTTGAAGAAGCTCATCAACCGGCCCGAGGTGCCGCGCGGCGTGTACATGTACGGCGGCGTGGGGCGGGGCAAGAGCTTTCTCATGGACTGCTTTTTCAACGCCGTGCCCATCCGCCGCAAGGTGCGGCTGCATTTCCACGAGTTCATGCGCGAAGTGCACCGCGAACTGGCGGGCCTGCAGGGCACCGTCAATCCGCTGGACGTGCTGGGCGAGCGCATTTCCAAGCGCTACAAGCTCATCTGCTTCGATGAGTTCCATGTGGCGGACATCACCGACGCGATGATCCTGCACCGCCTGCTGGCGGCGCTTTTTCGACAACGGCGTGGGTTTTGTCACCACCTCCAATTTCGAGCCCGACGGGTTGTACCCCGGTGGGCTGCACCGCGACCGCATCCTGCCCGCCATCGAACTGCTGAACCAGCGGATGGAGGTGGTCAACGTGGACAACGGCACCGACTACCGCCGCCGCACGCTGGAGATGGTGCGGCTGTACCACACGCCGCTGGGACCCCAGGCCGATGCGGAGATGTCCGAGGCGTTCGACCAACTGGCCGAAGTGCGCGACGAAGACCCGGTCCTGCACATCGAGGCACGCGAGATCCGTGCGCGCCGCAAGGCCGGCGGCGTCGTCTGGTTCGATTTCAGCGTGCTGTGCGGTGGCCCCCGCTCGCAGAACGACTACCTGGAAATCGCCACGCAGTTCCACACCGTGCTGCTGTCGGATGTGCCCCACATGCCCGTATCGATGGCGTCGCCGGCCCGGCGCTTCACGTGGCTGGTGGACGTGCTGTACGACCGGCGCGTCAAGCTCATCCTGTCCGCCGCCGTGCCGCCCGAAGCGCTGTACACCGAGGGCCCGCTGGCCCATGAATTTCCGCGCACCGTCTCCCGGCTGAATGAAATGCAGTCCAAGGAATTCCTGGATCTGGAGCGGCGCGTGGTGGACACCGGATTGACGTAACCTCTTTTCTCGCCATGCCATCCTTCCAACGCCTTTTCCTTGCCACCGCACTGGCGCTCGCCTCGACGCTGGCTGCGGCCCAGTCACCGCTGGCCGCATCGCGCGCCGCCGCCGATGCCGCGCAGGCCGAGCGCCGCGCCGAGCGCGACCAGATCCAGCGCGACCGCCGCGCGCTGGAGGCCCGGCGCATCAAGGAAGAGGCCGTCTGCTACCAGCGCTTTTCCGTCGAGGACTGCCTGATCGGCGTGCGGGCGCAGGTGCGGGACCAGGAAAGCGCACTGCGGCAGCGCGAAGTGGCCCTGAACGACGCCGAGCGCCGTGAAAAGGCGGCCTTGCGCGTGCAGTCGATCGAGCAAAAGCAGCAGGAGCAGCGCGAGAAGCTCGAAGCCGGCGAACGCCCCGCACCCATGCAGGCCGCCTCCCGGGCCCAGGCGCAAGCGCAGGGCCGTGCGGAGCGCGAGCACGACGCGCAGCAGCGCGCCGCACAGCAGCATTCGCGGGAGCAGTCGCACGAAGCCGCCAAGGCCGAGCGCGCAGCGGCGCAACCCGGCCAGATTTCCGAAGCGCGTGCCCGCTACGAGGCCAAGCAGAAGGCCGCCCAGGAGCGGCGCGAAAAGCACGAGAAGGCGCGGGCCGATGCCGAAGCCCAGGGCCGCAAGCCGGCAGCGGCGCTGCCACCGCCACCGCCACCGCCGGTTCCACCGGCCAGCGCTGCCCCCTGAAGGCGGCGCCAAGGCGCACGCCTTCCACCAGGCGCGGGCGACTGCCATGGGGCACCCCCCACCCCTGTGGCGCGGGGCAGGTGCGCGCTGTTGACGCCTTCCTCAGCGCACCAGCCGGGCCGGTTTCTTTTCTTCCACCAGCGCCTCGATCTTCACGATGGCGAGCGAGAGGTTGTCCCCGCCGCCACGGGCCCGTGACCGCGCTTTCTCGATGAGGAATTCCGTGGCCTCGCGCGGCGACAGCGAGTCCACCACCGACGCCAGCTCCGTGGGCGAAAAATAGTGCCACACGCCGTCGCTGCACGCCAGGAGCACATCGCCTGGCAGCAGTTGCGGAATCATGTGCTGGGCCACTGGCGGATCGCTCTCGGTGCCCAGGCAGCCCACCAGGATGTTGGAGTGCGGATGGGTGTTGGCCTCGGCCTCGGTGATTTCGCCGCGGTCGACCAGGGCCTGAACATATGAATGGTCGCTGGTGCGGTGGGCCAGCCGCGCGCCCTGGAAGTGATAGATGCGTGAATCGCCGGCATGCGCCCAGTGGCAGTCGCCCCGGGGGTTGATGATGAATGCCGCCACCGTGCTGTGCGGCTCCTGCTCGGCTGAGATGGCGGTGAGGCGGATCACGATGTGCGCCTCTTCCACCATGTGCTTGAGCATCGTCGCGGTGTCGTCGGTGTCCGGCGAGTACCGCTCGAACCATTGCCGGGCCGTGAGCATCACCTGGTCGGACGCCTTGCGGCCCCCGCTGCGCCCTCCCATGCCGTCCGCCACGACACCGAGCACGCAGCCGTTGTAGCGGGGGTGGGCGATCAACGCGACCTGGTCCTGCTGGTATTCGCGATCGCCTTTGTGGATGCCGGTTGACGCAGTGAGGCGAAACGGTTTGGTCATGGCATAAATGGTGGAAGGCGCGGGCCGGCCGAAGGGCCGGGCGAAGCACGTATTATCGGGCGCCCTTTGGCGGTTTTGCCATGTGACGCCTCTGCTGCCTTCTTTCCTTGCACCGCCTTTTAACCTGTCCATTTCCTCCCGGTTCCACCATGCGGTCCGGTGCGGTCGCCCGTGAGCGCAACCAGGAATGACCGGCATGGAATTGCCCCGCATCGAATCGCTCGTCCATGGCGTGCAGGCCGCGTTCGAAGCGGGCGGCGTGCTGTCGCTGGCCCAGGCGCATTTCTCGCCCCGCGCTGGCCAGACCGAGATGGCGCTGGCGGTGGCCGAGACCATCGAGCAGGGAGGGGGTCTGGTGGTGGAGGCGGGCACGGGCGTCGGCAAGACGTTTTCCTATCTGGTGCCGGCGCTGCTCAGTGGCGAGCGGGTGCTGGTGTCCACCGCCACCAAGGCGCTGCAGGACCAGTTGTTCGCGCGCGACCTGCCCCGCCTCGTTCAGGCACTGGCGTTGCCCGTGCGCACCGCGCTGCTCAAGGGCCGGGCCAGCTACCTTTGCCTGCACCGCATGGAGTTGGCACGCCAGGATGCGGCCGCTCACGATGCGGCCGTGGCGCGGGTGCTGGCCCGCGTGGAAACCTGGTCGCAAGGGACGGTGAGCGGTGATTTGGCTGAGTTGCCGGGGCTGGATGAGCGCTCCCCGGTGATTCCGCTGGTCACCTCCACCCGCGAGAACTGCCTGGGCTCGCCGTGCCCGCGCTTTCGGGACTGCTATGTCCACCGTGCCCGGCGCGAGGCGCTGGCTGCCGATGTGGTGGTGATCAACCACCACCTCTTTTTTGCGGACCAGGCCGTTCGCGATTCCGGCATGGCCGAACTGCTGCCTTCCGTGCGCGTCGTCGTCTTCGACGAGGCGCACCAGCTGAACGAGACCGGCGTGCAGTTCATGGGCAAACAAGCTTCCACCGCGCAGTTGCTGGATTTTTTCGCGCGACGTGATGGCGGCAGGCCTGCAGTTCGCCCGCGGGCTGGCCGATTGGCTGGGGGTGGCCGCCGCGCTGGACCGCGCCGGCCGCGATCTTCGCCTGGCCGCAGGCCGTGCCCCGGCCGGTTCTCGGTTGCGTTGGACAAGCGAGGTGCCCGACGGCGTGGACCCCGGCGAATGGCATGCGGCCATGCAGCAGGTGGTCGGCGCATGCCGCGCAGCCCTGGCGGCCCTGGACACCGTGAGCGAGATCGCCCCGGACTTTGTGCGCCTGCATGGCCGTGCGGTGCAGCTCATGGAGCGCATGGACGGCTTTTCCCAGCCTTGTGGCGCGGACGCGGTCCGATGGGTGGATGTGGCGGGCGCGTTGCGGTTCGTGGAAGCGCCGCTCGACATCGCGGGCCCGATGCGGTCCCTGTGGCAACTGCCCGCTGGCGAGCCCGAGCCTGAGGCCGAGGCCTCGGCCTGGGACGAGCCGGATGCGGCCGCGGTGCTGTCGCAGGGCAAGCCCCGTGCATGGATCTTCACCTCGGCCACCCTGGGGGACGATGCGAGCCTGCGCTGGTTCACCGAGCCCTGCGGTTTGCAGGACGCGCGCATCCTGCGGGTGGAGAGCCCGTTCGACTATGCATCGCAGGCGGCCTTCCATGTGCCTTTGGAATTGCCCAAGCCTTCCGACCCCTCCCACAGCGCGGCATTGGCGGCCTGGGTGGGCAGCGCGGTGATGGTGCTCGGAGGGCGAACCCTGGTGCTCACCACCACGCTCAAGGCCCTGCGGACCATCGGCGATGCGCTGCAGGCCCGGTTCGCTGCGGATTCCGGCATCGAGGTGCTGGTGCAGGGCCAGTGGCCCAAGCGGCGTTTGATGGAGCGGTTCCGCGAACGCGCGTCCGAGGGGCGGGCAGGGTGCGTGCTGGTCGCGTCCGCCACGTTCTGGGAAGGGTTCGACGTGCCGGGCGAGGCCCTGCAACTGGTGGTGATCGACAAACTGCCGTTCCCGCCACCGGGCGATCCGCTGGTGGAGGCGCGCTCCCAGCGGCTGGAACAGACCAAACGCAGCGCCTTCCGGTACTTTTCGCTGCCGGAGGCCGCGATCGCCCTCAAGCAGGGCGCGGGGCGGTTGATTCGCAGCGAAACCGATCGGGGCGTGCTGGTGGTGGCCGACACCCGCCTGGTCGAGATGGGCTACGGCAAGCGCCTGCTGTCAGCCTTGCCACCCATGCGGCGCCTTCACACGGCGCAGGAATTCGATGCGGCGCTGCGCGCGCTCACCACACCTTCCACCACGGCTCCGACTTGGCCTTGAGGCCATCGCGGTTCAACTCGCTCTGCGGGTAGGAACTCGCCATGACGCGCTGCGCATCGTCGCGCAACTGGGTCATGCCCAGCGCATCGTAGGACTTCACCAGGATGTACAGGGCCTCTTCCAGCGCAGGCACTTCCTTGTAGTCGGCCAGGGCGATCTGGGCCCGGCTGATGGCCGCCACATAGGCGCCGCGCTCGTAGTAGTAGCGGGCCACGTGCACTTCGTACTGCGCCAGGGAATTGACGATGTAGGTCATGCGCTGGCGCGAGTCCTGGGCATAGCGCGATTCCGGGAACCGCGTGGTCAGTTCGCGGAAGGACTCGAACGAATCCTTGGCGGCCTTCTGGTCGCGCTCGGACAGGTCCTGGCGTGACAGCCAGGAGAACAGCCCCAGGTTGTCGTTGAAGTTGACGAGGCCCTTCAGGTACAGCGCGTAGTCGTAGGCGGGGCTGGCGGGATGCAGCTTCATGAAGCGGTCCAGCGTGGCGATGGCCTGGGCCTTTTCGCCGGCCTTGTACTGGGCGTAGGCCTTTTCCAACTGGGCCTGCTGTGCCAACGGCGTGCCGGCCGCGCGACCTTCGAGCTTTTCCAGCAGGGGCACGGCCTTGTCGTAGCCGCCACTGTTGAGTTCGTCGCGGGCTTCGGAGTAGATGCGATTGGGGCTCCAGCCGGCGGTCTTGTCTTCGGGGGTGCTGGAGCAGCCCGCCATCAGGCCGGCGGCCAGCAGGGCGGACAACAGGGGCAGGGGAAAACGCGGCATGGAGGCAGCTTTCAGGCAAAAGAAGGGCATCGGTTCCCGCTTCCGATCAGGGGCCGGGACGGCCACAGGGGGCTGGCCGCGGCGATCGGGCAGGAGCCGGATTGTACCGGCGTGCCAGCCGGCGGCCTGAACGAAACGCCGGGGCTCTGGCGCGGGGCAGGGAAGCGGGCGTTCCTACAATACCCGCCATGTTTGTCCATTTGCGCCTGCACACCGAATTTTCCGTCGTCGACGGCACCAACCGCATTGATGAAGTGGCCAAGGCGGCTGCCAAGGACGGCCAGCCCGCCCTGGCGATCACCGACCTCGGCAATCTTTTCGGCGCCATCAAGTTTTACAAGGAAGCGCGGGGCAAGGGCGTCAAGCCCGTGCTGGGCGCCGAAGTGTTCGTCGAACCCGAGGAGCCGGGCAATCCACCTTCCCGCATGATCCTGCTGGTGCAGGGCAAGCAGGGGTACCTGAACCTGTCGGAACTGCTCGCGCGCGCCTGGACGCGCAACGTGGTGAAGAACCAGCCCCTGTGCACCTGGGCCTGGCTGGAGGAACTGGGCGAAGGCCTCATCGCTTTGGCGGGCGCTCAGGCCGGTCCCGTGGGGCAGGCCATCGTGAAGGGCGACGACGCGGGGGCCGCGCGTCTGGCACTGCGGCTGGCCGGGCTGTTCCCCCATCGCTTCTACCTGGAGATCCAGCGCGCCGGCAGGCCCGACGACGAAGCCCATGTGGTGTCTGCCGTGCAACTGGCCGCCCGGCTGAACCTGCCCGTCGTCGCGACCCACCCCGTGCAGTTCGCCACGGCCGACGATTACGAGGCCCATGAAGCGCGTGTGTGCATCTCCGAAGGCGAAATCCTGGGCAACCAGCGGCGGGTGCGCAAGTTCACGCGCGAGCAATACTTCAAATCGAGCGCGCAGATGGAGGCGCTGTTCGCCGACGTGCCGTCCGCGATCGCCAATACGCTGGAGATCGCCAAGCGCTGCAACCTGACCCTGGTGCTGGGCAAGCCGCAGCTGCCGGACTTTCCCACCCCGGGCGGCATGCCCATCGACGAGTACTTCCGGGTGGCTTCGCTGGCGGGGCTGGAAGAGCGTCTGGCACACCTGTACCCCAAGGAGGCGGAGCGCGACAAGGAGCGCCCGCGCTACCTGGAGCGGCTGGAGTTCGAGATCAAGACCATCCTGAAAATGGGGTTCCCGGGCTACTTCCTGATCGTGGGGGACTTCATCCAGTGGGCCAAGAACAACGGCTGCCCGGTGGGGCCGGGCCGGGGCTCCGGTGCTGGCTCGCTGGTGGCCTATGCACTCAAGATCACCGACCTGGACCCGCTGCAGTACAACCTGCTGTTCGAGCGGTTCCTGAACCCCGAGCGGGTGTCGATGCCCGACTTCGACATTGATTTCTGCCAGTCCAACCGCGATCGCGTGATCGACTACGTGAAGGACAAGTACGGCAAGGATGCCGTGAGCCAGATCGCCACGTTCGGCACCATGGCCGCAAAGGCCGCGATCCGCGACGTGGGCCGGGTCATGGACATGAGCTACACGTTCTGCGACGGCATTTCCAAGCTCGTGCCGGGCAAGCCCGGCATGTCGTACACGCTGCAGTACCCGCCCAACCCCAAGAAGGAGGGCGACAAGAACAATTACGCGCTGGAGCTGGAGCCGCTGCTGGCCGAGCGCGTGCAGAAGGAAGAAGACGTCAAGACCATCATCGAGATGGCGCAAAAGCTCGAGGGCATGACCCGCAACATCGGCATGCACGCCGGGGGCGTGCTCATCGCCCCGGGCAAGCTCACCGATTTTTGCCCGCTCTACCAGCAGCCGGGCAGCGATTCCGCCGTGAGCCAGTACGACAAGGACGATGTGGAAGCCATCGGCCTGGTGAAGTTCGACTTCTTGGGCCTGGCCACGCTGACCATCCTGGAGATCGCCAAGGAGTTCATCGTGAAGCGCCACAAGGGGCAGGAGAACTTCACGTTCGAGAACATTCCGCTGGACGATGCGCCCACCTACCGTCTCTTTTCCGACGGCAAGACCGAAGCCGTATTCCAGTTTGAAAGCCGCGGCATGCAGGGCATGCTCAAGGAAGCACGCCCCAGCCGGCTGGAAGACCTCATCGCCCTGAACGCGCTGTACCGGCCGGGTCCGATGGATCTGATTCCCAGCTTCGTGAACCGCAAGCATGGCAAGGAGGTGGTGGAATACCCCCATCCGTTGGTCGAGAAGGTGCTGTCGGAAACCTACGGGATCATGGTGTACCAGGAGCAGGTGATGCAGACCGCCCAGGTGCTGGGCGGCTACTCGCTCGGCGGCGCCGACATGCTGCGCCGGGCGATGGGCAAGAAGAAGGCCGAGGAGATGGCCGAGCACCGCGAGATCTTCCGTGCGGGAGCGGCCAAGCAGAACATCAGCCAGGAAAAGGCCGACGAAGTCTTCGACCTGATGGAGAAGTTCGCCGGGTACGGCTTCAACAAGTCGCACGCGGCGGCCTACTCGCTGCTGGCCTACCAGACCGGCTGGCTCAAGGTGCACTACACGGCCGAAATTTTTCTGCGCCAAACAGTGACGGTGGAAATGGACGACACTGACAAGCATCAAGGTGCTGTTCGAAGATGCCATGAAGAACTTTGG
>NZ_BAAJYR010000117.1:0-10861 GCF_057546605.1 Acidovorax sp. KPB24-03
GGCAAGGGCGAGGTGCGCCGCACGGGCGCGGCGCCGCAGGGCCGGCGCATCGCCATCCTGGCGTTCGGCACGCTGCTGTACCCCGCGCTGCAGGCGGGCGAGGCGCTGGATGCCACGGTGGTCAACATGCGCTGGGCCAAGCCCATCGACACGGCCCTGCTGCTGGAAGTGGCCGCGAACCACGAGGCCCTGGTGACGCTGGAGGAGGGCACCACGCTGGGTGGCGCCGGCAGCGCCGTGTGCGAGGCCCTCAACGCCGCGGGCGTGGTGCGGCCGGTGCTGCAGCTGGGCTTGCCCGATGCGTTCATCGAACATGGCGACCCCGCCAGGCTGCTGGCGCTGCAGGGGCTGGATGCGGCGGGCATCGAGCAGGCCGTGCGCGCGCGGTTCCTGGCACCGTCCACTGCGGCCTGAGACCGCCGGACCCGTTCCAAGACGGCCCGAGGTGGGTGGGCCTTCGCAAACGCGGCACGGGCACTGATGCCCTGGCCCCGAGGCGCCCGCTGTCGATCTCCGCGAAGTGCGCGCGCCCGATGCTTGCAGAACCCTGAATGGGCGAAACGGGTGGGTTCTTTCACGGGAAAACCCGCAAAACCCGCAGGGGGCATGTTCCTACAATCGTCCTCGGCCCACACAGTTTCTTGCCCTGGGCGCACGGTGCCCACCAGCGCCGGGTTCTGCCAACAATATCTCGGAGATCAATCCTCATGGATCGTCGTTCAATCATCAAGCACGCCGGCATCGTCGGCGTGCTGGCCGCGGGCGCGGCCCCTGCAGTGCATGCGCAGGCCAACATCCGCTGGCGCCTCGCTTCGAGCTTCCCCAAGTCGCTCGACACCATCTACGGAACGGCGGAGGTGTTCTCCAAGAAGGTCAGCGAAGCCACGGGCGGCAAGTTCCAGATCTCGGTGCATGCCGGCGGCGAGCTGATGCCCGCCTTCGGCGTGGTGGACGGCGTGCAGAGCGCCTCCGTCGAAATGGCCCACACGGCCCCCTACTATTTCTACGGCAAGGACCCGACGTTCTGCCTGGGCTGCGCCGTGCCGTTCGGCCTGAACGCACGCCAGATGAACGCATGGATGTACGAGGGCAACGGCCTGAAGCTCATGCGCGAGTTCTACGCCAAGTACAACATCATCAACCTGCCTGGCGGCAACACGGGCGCGCAGATGGGCGGCTGGTTCCGCAAGGAAATCAAGTCGGTCGCCGACCTGAAGGGCCTCAAGTTCCGCACCAACCCGTTCGCGGGCAAGGTGCTGGAGCCGTTCGGCGTGATCCCCCAGTCCATCCCCGGTGCCGACCTGTACCCCGCGCTGGAAAAGGGCACGATCGACGCGCTGGAGTGGGTGGGACCGTATGACGACCAGAAGCTGGGCTTCAACAAGGTCGCGCCGTTCTACTACTACCCCGGCTGGTGGGAAGGCGGCCCGCAGCTGGACTTCTACATCAACACCAAGGCCTGGGAAGGCCTGCCGGCCGAATACAAGGCCGTGGTGGAAGCTGCCGCCTCGCACGCTCACGTGACCATGCTCGCCAAGTACGACGCCCGCAACCCCGTGGCCATCAAGCAACTGGTGGGCTCCGGCACCAAGCTGCGTCCCTTCACGCAGGACGTGATGAACGCGGCCTTCAAGTCGGCCCAGCAGATCTACTCGGACCTGAACAACAGCAACCCCGAGTGGAAGAAAATCTACCCCGACTACTCCAAGTTCCTGGCCGACCAGAACGCCTGGTTCCGCTTCACCGAAGGCACGTTCGACCGCTTCATGCAGCAGCAGAAGCTGTAACTGCGCAATCCTCCGAGCCGCCGTTTGAACGGCGGCTTTTTTTTGGGTGCCTGGCTGGTGCGCAAGCACCAACGCAGAGTGTCTGTCGCGTCCCTCGCGGGATGTGTGGGTTGAAACGGGAGCAGGGGCTCCAAGGTTCGAATCCTGGTACTGGTCGCGCCCCCGTGGGCGCGTGGATCATGCGCCTTGCCGCACCACGGCCTTGGCTGCGCACCGCAGCAGCGGCTGGTGGCATTTCGCCCGGCGCTTCAGCGAGCTGTCGGGGGCTGGTCTTCAGAACGGGCTTGTGGATTGCTGCCCTGCCGCACCACCGCCTCGCCGAAGGCCACCAACAAGGCCGGGTCGGCCGAATGCACCCAGGCGATGCTGCCGTTGCGCCGGCGCACGAGCATGCGGGGCGCGACGATGCCGCTCAGCCAGGGCCAGTGCACGATTTTGAAAGTGGCCACTTCGCGAATGTGCACCTTCTTGTCCCACAGCCACGATTGCAGCAGGGCGTCGCCCGTGAAGCGCGTGCGGCTGAACACCATCCACCAGCCCACCCAGGCGATCAGCACCCCGGCCAGGCAGAAGGTGGCCAGGCTGGTGAAGGACCACTGCGCGCCGCGCAGCGCGGGCACGGACCAGGCCGCGAACGCGCCAAGTGCCAAGACGATGGCCACGGCCAGCCCGCGCACCGCGGGCGGGTAGGCGGCGCTTTCCAGCCAGGTGCCCCCGGCACCGCCCGGTGCGTCCGCTGCGTCCGCAGGTGGCACGTTCGGGGAGTTGCCCGTCATTGCGGCGTGCTGGCCGCGCCTTCGGCGGGTGCGGCGTCCGGTGCTGGCTCGGGCACCGGCATGGCCTCGGCACCGGGTTCGGCGGCCGGGGCGGCGCTGCCCGCTGCGGGCTTTTCTCCGGTGCCGAACGGGTCATCCATGTTGATGGTGGGCTCGGCGGACGAGTCGGCCGGCATCTCGAGTTGCACCTTGTCCAGGTCGACCACCTGCTCCTTGTCCAGGAAGACGGTCACCGTCTGCGGGAAGAAGATCACGATCGCCACCAGGATCAGCTGCATGATCACCCAGGGGATGGAGCCCATGTAGATGTCGCTGGACTTGACCGGTCTGTCGATGCGTTTTTCCTTGAACAGCGTGTCCGAGATGCCGCGCAGGTAGAACAGTGCGAAGCCGAAGGGCGGGTGCATGAAGCTCGTCTGCATGTTCACGCACAGCAGCACGCCGAACCACACCAGGTCGATGCCCAGCTTGTGCGCCACGGGGCCCAGCAGCGGCAGGATGATGAAGGCGATCTCGAAGAAGTCGAGGAAGAACGCCAGGAAGAAGATGAAGATGTTCACCACGATCAGGAAGCCGATCTGGCCGCCTGGCAGGTCGCTCAGCAGGTGTTCGATCCAGATGGCGCCATCCACGCCCTGGAACACCAGCGAGAACACCCGAGAGCCGATCAGGATGAACACCACCATGGCCGTGAGCCGCATGGTGCCGTCCATCGCTTCCTTGATGAGCTGCCACGTGAGCCGCTTGTGGATGGCCGCCAGGATCAGCGAGCCCACCGCGCCCATGGCACCGGCTTCGGTCGGCGTGGCGATGGCGTGGTCCATGAAGGGCAGGCCGCCCATGGAGCCCAGCACCGCGAAGATCAGGATGGCCGAGGGAATGATGCCGCGCAGGCACTTGCCCCACAGGGCCCAGCCGTGCAGCGTGCGCGCCGTCTTGGGCAGGCCGGGCACGTACTCGGGGCGGAAGCGGCCCAGCAGGAAGGTGTAGATGGCGAAGATCAGCACCTGCAGGATGGCGGGGCCCCAGGCGCCCTTGTACATGTCGCCCACCGAACGGCCGAGCTGGTCGGCCATGACGATCAGCACCAGCGAGGGCGGCACCAGCTGCGTGATGGTGCCCGAGGCCGCCAGCACGCCGGTGGAGTAGCGCATGTTGTAGCCGTAGCGCATCATCACCGGCAGCGAGATCATGGCCATGGCGATCACCTGGCCGGCGACGGTGCCAGTGATGGCCCCGAGGATGAAGCCCACGATGATGACCGAGTAGCCCAGCCCGCCGCGCACCGGGCCGAACAGCTGGCCCATGGAGTCGAGCATGTCCTCGGCCAGGCCGCATTTCTCGAGCACCGCGCCCATGAGCGTGAAGAACGGAATGGCCAGCAGCAGGTCGTTGGACAGGATGCCGAACATGTTGATCGGCAGGTTCGCCATGAAATTGGCTGGGAACCAGCCCATCTCGATGGCGAAGAATCCGCTGAACAGGCCCAGGGCCGCGAGCGAAAACGCGACCGGGAACCCGATCAGCATGATCACGATCAGCCCCGCGAACATGATCGGGGCAAAGTTTTCCATGTGCATTCTGGTGTCGTCCTGAGAGAAGTCGGTGGGGCAGGGCGGGCGGGTGCTTACTGCACCGGCTTCTCGTAGTGCGTGTTCATCTGGATGTCGCCGCGCAGGTAGGCCACGCGCTTGATGATCTCGGCCACGCCTTGCAGGAACATCGCGCCGAAGCCCAGGGGCATCAGCAACGCGGCGGGCCAGCGGATCAGGCCGCCGATGTTGCCGGACATCTCGCCAGACACCAGCATGTGCCAGAAGAACGGCGCCGTCAGCCAGGTGAGCAGTCCCATCACCGGCAGCAGGAAGACGATCAGGCCGAACAGGTCCACCAGCACGGGCTTCTTGCCGCGCAGCCGGCCGTAGATGATGTCCACGCGCACGTGCTCGTTGAGCTTGAGCACCAGCGGCGCGCCCAGCATCACGGTGGTGGCGAAGAGGTACCACTGGATCTCGAGCCAGGCGTTGGAACTCATGTCCAGGCCGTAGCGGATGATCGCGTTGGTGGCGGAAATCAGAGCGGCGGCGAGCACGGCCCATCCGGCCACCTTGCTGAGCTTGGTGGAAATCCAGTCCATGCCCATGGCCAATTTGAGGAGTCCTGACACGGTTTGTCTCCTGGAGAACTTGGGGAATTATTGAAATACGGCGGCCCGGCCGCTGCGCGTGGACGCAGGGCCGGCAGTGGCGCCGATCGTACTCCCGGGCTGCTGAAAAAAGCCTGACGCTGGGGGGTGGGGTTTTCCCGTGCGGCTTGGCCCTGTGCGCCGCGCCATGCAACGGCGGGGCGAAAAAAACCCCGCGACACAGCGCGGGGTGGAGGCGCCCAGAGGGCGTGGAAGGGGCCGTCTCAGCAGCCTGGTGGGCAGCGCCGTTGACGCGGCCGGGCCGGTGTCATGGAATGCGGTGGTCGTCGCCCGCGGGGCCGTCGCCCGGGCCGCGCTTGCGGCGCCACCAGTGCTCGATGCACTCGGCCGCGCGGTCCTTGCCCCCTAAGCCGAAGGCCAGCGCCAGGGCGAACACCGCGCCGCCCAGCACGATGAGGAAGCTCTGGCGCACGATGTCGCCGCCGATGCGCAGGTGGTCGAGCGCGATCAGCACGACGAAGGCCACGATGGCGTACTGCGCCAGCTTGCCCAGCAGCACGGTTTCCTTCAGGCCGCTGCGCCGGCCCTGCGCGGCCACCATCTCGCCGACGAAGCGGCCGAAGTACGCGCCCAGCGCGAGGATGATGAGCGCGATGAACAGGTTGGGCACGAACCACACCACGCGGCTGAGCAGCGCGGTCACGTAGCTCAGGCCCAGGCCGTTGAAGGCGATGAGCAGCGAGGCGAGGATGACCAGCCAATAGACCAGGATGCCGAAGATGCTGGTGGTGTCGCCCTGCACGCCGCCTTGCTTCAGAAAGCCGTCGAGCCCGGCGCGCTGCGTGAGCACCTGGAAGTTGATCGCGCGCAGCCCGCGGGTCATGGCGAAGCGCGCCGCCTTGGCCACCAGCCAGCCGGCTGCGACGACGAGCAGGGCGATGAGAAGCCGCGGCAGGAATGCGCTGACCTGCAGCAGCATGGCGCGGGCCGGTTCCAGATGAATGCTGAAATTTTCCATGGAGGGT
Organism: Acidovorax sp. KPB24-03; assembly: GCF_057546605.1. Taxonomy (NCBI): domain Bacteria; kingdom Pseudomonadati; phylum Pseudomonadota; class Betaproteobacteria; order Burkholderiales; family Comamonadaceae; genus Acidovorax; species Acidovorax sp. KPB24-03. The sequence goes on from NZ_BAAJYR010000117.1 coordinate 5,735, forward strand.
GCCCTCAATTGATCGGGTGAACGTGGACGGTCGTTGGCGGGCCGGGTGACCGGCGCCTACGGTGCCGCAGGGGCGGGCGAGGGCGAGGCCGCGGCGCCGATGAGCGCCAGCAGCCCCTGCAGCGGCACCTGCGCCCAATCGACGCGGTTGCCGAGTTCGTAGCGCAGCTCGTACAGCGCCTTCTCGATCTCGAACAGCGCCACGATGGCGCCGTCCGGCACGGGGGCCACCTCCAAGTGGGCGCCGGGGTGGGTGGCCGGGGCGCTGGCCTCGGCGGCATAGGCCTCGAGAAACGCGGCGCGCGTCTCGCGTTCCCATTGCTGGGCCGCTTCGTCCAGGCGCAGCATCTCCTCGGTGGACTGGGTCATCCGCTTGAGCGCGGCCCAGCGGGCGTAGTTGAACGAGCGCAGCATGCCGGCCACGTCGCGCAGGGGCGAGCTCTTGGCGCGGCGCTGCTCGAAGGTGCGGCCGGGTTCGCCCTCGAAGTCGATGATGACGAAGTCGTTGTCGGTCACCAGCACCTGGCCCAGGTGGTAGTCGCCGTGGTAGCGCGTCTTGTGGCCCGAAGGGGTCACGCCGGTACCCTGGCCGATGCGGTCCATGAGGGTGGCGCGCCGGGCCAGCAGGGCCTGGGCATCGGTGCGCGCGGCGGGGGGCAGGTCGGCCATGCGCTGCTCCAGCAGCGCCAGCGTATCGGCCGCCTCGGCCAGGGCCCGCTCATGGAAGGCCTGCACGTCCTGCGCGGTGACCGGCTCCGGATCGAACGCCGGGTTGCCGGTGCGCAGCGCGAGTGCCCGGTGCAGGCCGGCGGTGCGGCGGCCGAGGGTTCGCACCAGCGCGAGGAAGCCTCCATGCACGTCCGCCGTGGCGCCCGAGGCGATGCGCGTGTCTTCCAGAAACCGCTCCAGGTAGCCCAGGGTGTATTCCCAGCCGTCGCCCTGGTTGGACACGTAGGACTGCACCAGGGCCAGCGTCATGGTCGTGCCGTCGCCCGCGACGTACTCGACCGCGCCGCCCACCGGCACGCAATGCTCGAAGCGCGCGGCCTCGGTCAGGAAGCGACCCACCTCCAGCTCGGGATTGACCCCGTTGCGCACGTGCCGGTAGCCCTTGAGGAACAGCTTTTCGCCCAGGGTGACCACGGTGTTGCTGCTCTGCGCGCCCGGGCGGCCCACGGTGAGGTCGTCCAGCCCCTGCGCCATCCCGGCGAAGGCCACGGTGCTGCGAAAACGCAGCGTGCCGCCGCGGTCGGTTCCCAGTTGTTCGTTGGCACCGATGGCCCGCACCACCGCGCGGCAGAAGGCCTCGTCGTGGAAGGCGTCGCCCATCACGCCCACGTTGGCCTGCTGGCGCACGCGCGCCACGCCGCCGGGCGAGAGCCGGCGCATGCGCTCTTCATCGCCTTCTTCCCATGCCAGGGCCAGAGGAACGAAGTACGAGGCAGGCGGCGTGGACGGAGCCTCGACATTCAGGATCGGCAGCATCCATTCATAGCCGCCCTCGGTCTTCCACACGGTGTGGTCCTGGATGCGTGCGCGCTCGATGGCCGTGCCCTTGCCGGCGTACCAGCGCTGCAGCTCGATGTAGCGCGGCAGCGTGTCGGATTCGAATTGCACGCGCATGCGTTCGGCCATGCCGATGCGCCAGGGCATCACGTTTTCGCGGAAGAAGCTGGTCCAGCCGTCGAAGAGCACCAGCACCGGGCGCTCCTGCAGGTCGAGCCCGTCCTGGTGCCAGGACGGCACCTGCGCCTCGGTAGACAGGCGGAACCAGTAGAACCCGTAGGAGTGCAGCGTGAGCAGGTAGGGCAGGTCGCCGATGGGCGGGAAGGTGACGCGGCCCAGCATTTCCAGTGGGGCGCGCCCCTTGTAGGCCGACAGGTCCAGCTCCACCGGCTGGGCGGCGCGAGACAGGTTGAACACGGTCAGGATCACGTCGTCGCCGTGTTCGCTGATGTAAGCGAGGATCTTGCGGTTGCCCGGCTTCAGGAAGATGCGCCGGCCACGCCCGAAGGCCCGGCTGGTCTTGCGCACGGCCAGCATACGACGGGTCCAGTTGAGCAGCGAACTCTGGTCGCTGGCCTGGGCCTCGACGTTCAGCGCCTCGTAGCCATACACGGCATCCATGATGGGCTGCAGGTACAGCCGCTGCGGGTCGGCGCGCGAGAAGCCGGCGTTGCGGTCGGGGTTCCACTGCATCGGCGTGCGCACGCCGTTGCGGTCACCCACGAACACGTTGTCGCCCATTCCGATCTCGTCGCCGTAGTAGATGATGGGGGAGCCGGGCATGGACAGCAGCATGCCGTTCATGAGCTTCACGCGGTCGATGTCGTTTTCCATCAGCGGCGCCAGGCGGCGGCGGATGCCGAGGTTGATGCGTGCGCGCATGTCGGCGGCGTACATGGTGTACATGTAGTCGCGTTCCTTGCTGGTCACCATCTCCAGCGTCAACTCGTCGTGGTTGCGCAGGAAGATTGCCCACTGGCAGCCGTCGGGAATGTCGGGCGTCTGCTGCAGGATCTCGACGATGGGGTGGCGGTCTTCCTGGGCGATGGCCATGTACATGCGCGGCATCAGCGGGAAGTGGTAGGCCATGTGGCATTCGTCGCCATCGCCGAAATACTCGCGCACGTCCTCTGGCCACATGTTGGCCTCGGCCAGCAGGAAGCGGTTCTTGTATTCGGCGTCGATCGCGGCGCGCAGCCGCTTGATCACCGCATGCGTCTCGGGCAGGTTCTCGTTGCTGGTGCCGTCGCGCTCGATCAGGTAGGGGATCGCGTCCAGCCGGAAGCCGTCCACGCCCATGTCGAGCCAGAAACGCATGGTCTTGAGCACGGCCTCCATCACCAGCGGGTTGTCGAAATTCAGGTCCGGCTGGTGGCTGAAGAACCGGTGCCAGTAATAGGCCTTGGCCACGGGGTCCCAGGCCCAGTTCGACGTCTCAGTGTCGGTGAAGATGATGCGCGTGCCCTGGTAGATCTGGTCGGTGTCGCTCCACACGTAGAAGTCGCGCTCGGGCGAGCCGGGCGGCGCGGTGCGCGCGCGCTGGAACCAGGGGTGCTCGGCGGAGGTGTGGTTGATGACCAGCTCGGTGATCACGCGCAGGCCGCGCTGGTGGGCCGCGTCCAGCATCTCGCGGAAGTCATCCAGCGTGCCGTACTGCGGGTGGACGTCTTCGTACTCGGAGATGTCGTAGCCGTCGTCGCGCAGCGGCGATGGGTAGAACGGCATCAGCCAGATCGTGTTGACCCCGAGGTCCTTCACGTAGTCGAGCTTGGCGGTCACGCCCTTGAAATCGCCCACCCCGTCGCCGTTGGTGTCGAAGAAGGCCTTGACGTTGAGCTGGTAGATGACCGCGTCCCGGTACCACTGGGGATCGTCGCTGGTGTCGATCTCGGTGTTCTCGGGGGTGACGGCCGGCTCTGGCTCGGGCAGGGGGTGGACCAAAGGTGCATTCATGGGCGGCTCTTCTTTTTATTCAAAATGGTCGAAGTCGTCGTGGCGGCCGACGCGCCGGCGCACCACGAACACGTGGGCGGGCGAGCGGTGCGGGTCCAGCAGCACGTAGTGCGCATCGCCCTGCCAGACGAATCGCTGCTGGCTCAGCAGGTCGTGCATCTGCCAGTCGGCGGGAGGGGGTGCGGGCTGCGAGGCCGGCATGTCGGACGTGGAGGGGTCGGTGGCCGCGATGTCCGCCGCCGACAGCCGCAGCCAGCCCGACTGCGGGTGGTGCGGGTCCAGGTTGACCACGGTGACCACGATGTTCCGTCCGTCAGCGGAGTGCTTCATGTAAGCCAGCAGCTGGTCGTTGTCCACATGCAGGAAGCGCAGCCTGTGGTCCGCATGCAGGGCCGGGTTCTCGCGCCGGATCTGGTTCACGCGGGTGATGAAGGCGCGCAGGTTGCCGGGGCGCTCCAGGTCCCAGTGGCGCAGCTGGTACTTTTCGGAGTCGAGGTATTCCTCGCTGCCCGGCCCGCGCGGCAGGTGTTCCAGCAGTTCATAGGCCGGGCCGTAGATGCCGTAGCTGGCGGCCAGCGTGGCGGCCAGCACCAGCCGTGCCATGAAGACGGCCGGCTCGCCGCCCTGCAGGTGCTCGTGCAGGATGTCCGGCGTGTTGGGCCAGGCGTTGGGCCGGAAATATTCGCGGCCCGGTCCGGTGGACAGCTCGGTGAAGTACTCCGTCAGCTCGTGCTTGGTGTTGCGCCACGTGAAGTAGGTGTACGACTGGGTGAAGCCCCGCTTGGCCAGCCCGTGCATCACCTTGGGCCGCGTGAAGGCTTCGGCCAGGAAGATCGTGTCCGGGTGGTCGCGCTGGATCTCGGCGATCACCCATTCCCAGAACGGAAAGGCCTTGGTGTGCGGGTTGTCCACCCGGAAGATGCGCACGCCCTCGCCGATCCAATGCTCGAACACGCTTTTGAGTTCGCTCCACAGGCCGCGCCAGTCGTCGCATTCGAAGTTGAAGGGATAGATGTCCTGGTACTTCTTGGGCGGGTTCTCGGCGTACTGCACCGTGCCGTCCGGGCGCCAGCGGAACCAGTCGGGGTGTTCCTTCACATAGGGATGGTCCGGCGCGCATTGGAAGGCAATGTCCAGCGCCACTTCCAGGCCCTGCTCCTTGGCGGCCACGACCAGCCGGCGAAAGTCCTGCACGGTGCCCAGTTCGGGCAGGATGGCCTTGTGCCCACCCTCCTTCGCGCCGATGGCCCAGGGGCTGCCCACATCGTCGGGCCCCGCGGCCAGGGCATTGTTCTTGCCCTTGCGCTGCTCCCGCCCGATGGGATGGATGGGTGGGAAATACAGTACGTCGAAGCCCATGGCCGCGATATCGGCCAGGCGCGCCTCGACGTCGCGGAACGTGCCGTGCACGCCCGCGGTGGGGGAGGTGGAGCGGGGGAACAGCTCGTACCAGGTGCTGTAACGGGCCCGCTCGCGGTCGGCCCGCAGCGGCAGGGCGTCGGGGTAGCGCACCTCGAAGCGGCGGTCGGGGTGGCGGCGCATCGCCGCGGCGGCGGCTTCGTCCAGCGCCAGGGCCTTGAGCATGTCTGCATCGCCCTCGGCCTGGGCGCCGCGTTCCAGGGCCTGGGCCCAATCGGTCAGGTCGCTGCGGTCGCGGGCGGCGCTGGCA
>NZ_BAAJYR010000118.1:0-10643 GCF_057546605.1 Acidovorax sp. KPB24-03
AGCCGAGCTGCCCCCCGGAGCCATCCGTACTCCTGCGGCCACCGCACCGCCGACACCGGCTGCGGCTGCGCCCACGGCAACGGCGGCGCCTGCCGCCCCCACCGTCGCGCCGGCCATAGCTCCCGCACCGAGCTGCGGGCCACCGGACACAAGTCCGGTGGCGATCCCGGGCCCAAAGATCCCAAGTGCCAGCAAGGCGAGTGACGCCAGCATGATCACCAGCGCATGGTCGAGGGAGGGCTCGCTGGGATGCACCTTGAACTCAGCGAACAGGCCTGAGCCGATTCCCACGATCACCGCCAGCACCAGCACCTTGATGCCCGACGACACCACATTGCCCAGCACCTTCTCCGCCAGGAATGCCGTCTTGTTCCACAGCGCGAACGGCACCAGCACGAAGCCCGCGAGTGTCGTCAGCTTGAACTCGATCAGCGTCACGAAAAGCTGTACCGCCAGCACGAAGAAGCTCAGGACGACGATGAACCACGCGATGAACAGCACCACGATGGGCGCGAGATTGACAAACACCTCGGGGAAGCCGGTCAGGTCGTTGATCTGTTTGAGGATGGGAGTGCCCGCATCGATGCCCGCTTTCGCGAGCCGGCCCGGCTGCAGGAAGTTGCCCATGCTCAGGGACGAGCCGCTGGCCGTGAGCCCCAACCCCGCGAAGGACCTAAAGACGATCCCCGCGAGCAGGTTGAAGTTGCCGATGATGTAGGCGAAGGCGCCCACGTACAGCACCTTGCGCAGCAGCTTGGCGAGCACGTCCTCGCCCTGCCCGCCGGCATGGCCCATCGCCCAGAACAGCCCCGCCAGCGTCATGTCGATGACGATCAGTGTGGCCGTCAGAAAGGCCACTTCTCCCTGCAGCAGCCCGAACCCCGAGTCGATGTAGCGCGAGAAGGTATTGAGAAAGCGGTCGATGACCGTCACGTCATTCATGGCCTGGCCCGGTCAGTTGCCGTAGAAGCTGGTGGCCTGCGGCGAATACGGGGTGCCCGTGCCCATGAACCGCCGCGTCACCTCCCGCCCGCGCTCGGCCGCGGCTGTCTGGCGGGCCAACTCCAGCGATGCAGCCCGGTCCTGCGTGATCTGCAGCCGCTGCACCTGGATGGACTGCTTGGCCTGCAGGGCCAGCAACTGGTTCGTGGCCTGCATGGCCTGCAGGGCCCCCACCGCCGACTGGCTCTGGCTCACCAGGTCGGCGAGCACGCCTTCGTCCTCGCCCAGGTTCTGCGATGCTTGTGCCTGCATGCGCAAGGTGGTTTGCAGGCCCTGGAGGGTGTTCTTCCAGCGCTCTTGCGCATCGCGGTACATCTGGTCGCCACTGACCGTCGCCGCGTACTGTTCGGGGTACAGGCGCGCGAAATCCCGGTCCATGGTCGCCAGCTCGTAAGCCAGCCCCTTGGCCTGCGCGATTAGCCGCTGGGTGGTCGCCAGGTTGGCGCGCAGCCGACCCACCGCATTGAACGGCAGGCTGGCCAGGTTGCGCGCGTCGTTCTGCAACTGCCGGATCTGGTTGTTGATCTGCTCCAGCGTGCGGATAGCGGTCAACGTGTTCTGCACGAAGTTGGAGGGATCGAACACGATGCGCTGCGCAAAGGCCGGCTGTGCGGCGCCGAAGGCGAGAACGCCGGCGGTGGCCAGCGCGGCGAGCCTGGTGGTGAAAACGGTACGAATTTGCATGGCAGTTCTCCTAGGGGTGGACAGGATGGGAAGCAGCCGCTGGCGCTGACGCCAGCAGCTCCGAGGCCCAGTGCAGGCCGCGATGGCGCAGCCATGCGTCCGCAAAGGGCGAAGACGACGGAGCGAAGGAAGCCGCAGAAGCCACGGACGCCAGCACCGTGTCGATGGAGTTCTGGTCCTGCGGCGTAGAAGCACCCGCGAAGGCCAGTGTGGCGGGCCCCAGGTCGAGGTCGAACAGGCGATTGCCCATGCGCGACTGGTAGTAGTAGTCCCGCTTGGGCTCGGCCGTCGCGACGATTTCGATCTGGCGGGTGTTCAGTCCGAAGCCTTCGTAGATCGTGCGGATCTGCGGCTCGGTGGCCTGCGGGTTGGGCAGGAAGATGCGGCTGGCGCAGCTCTCGATGATGGCGGGCGCGATGCTTGAATCCTTGATGTCCGCCAGGCTCTGCGTGGCGAAGATCACCGAGACGTTCTTCTTGCGCAGCGTCTTGAGCCATTGGCGGATGCGCGCAGCGAACACCGGGTCGTCGAGGAACAGCCAGGCCTCATCGAGGATCAGTAGCGTGGGCGCACCGTCGAACCGCTCATCGAAGCGTGCGAACAGGTAGCCCAACACGGCCAGCACGGCGGCCTTGCTGTGCATCAGTTCTTCCATCTCAAAGCACTGCACGCTGGCATCGCCCAGCCGGTCATGGTCCGCATCGAGCAGCTTGCCATGCGCGCCTCCGAGCACATAGGGCGCCAAGGCCTGGCGCAGCGTATTGGACTGCAGCAGCACAGACAAGCCCGTCAGCGTGCGCTGTTCCACCGGCGCGCCGGCAAGACTGAGCAAGGCCGACCAGATGGCGGCCCGCTCTTCGGGGCCGACCGCCACCCCTTCCTGCAGCAGCCGGCCTTCCACCCATTCGGCGGCCCAGGTGCGGTAGCCTTCGCGGTCGATGCGCGCCAGCGGCTGGAATGCGATCTCGCCGTCGGCGCCCAGGTCGTAGAACTCGCCGCCGAGGCCCAGCACCGTGGCCCGCATCGATCGCCCCATGTCGAAGGCGAAGACGCGCGAGCCGGGGTAGCGCCGGAATTGCAATGCCAGCGTGGCGAGCAACACCGACTTGCCCATGCCCGTGGGGCCTGCCACCAGCGTGTGCCCCACGTCCCCAATGTGCGTCACCAGCCGGAACGGCGTGGCGCCCTCGGTGCGCGTGACGATCAACGGTGGCCCGCCGAGATGCGCGTTCTTCTCCGGACCGGCCCATACGGCAGACACTGGCATCAGGTGCGCCAGGTTCAGCGTTGAGACAATGGGCTGGCGCACATTGGCATAGGCATTGCCCGGTACCGACGACAGCCAGGCCTCCACCGAATTGAGGGTTTCCGGGATGGTGACGAAGCCCCGCCCCTGGATCACACGCTCCACCATGCGTAGCTTCTCGTCGGCCACGGCAGGGTCGGCATCGAGCACCGTCAAGGTGGTGGTGACGTATCCGAACGCGACCTGGTCGCCGCCCAGCTCCTGTAGGGCCGCGTCGGCGTCCGCCGACTTGTTGCTGGCATCGGTATCGACCAGCGGAGACTCCTGCTGGAAGATGGTCTCGCGCAGCAGCGCCACGATGTTCTTGCGCTTGGCGAACCACTGGCGGCGCAAGCGCCGCAGCTCCTTCTCTGCTTCGGCCTTGTCCATGCACAGGAAGCGCGTGCTCCAGCGGTAGGCGAAGCCCAGCCGGTTGAGGTCGTCCAGAATCCCCGGCCAGGTCGCGGTGGGAAAGCCCCGAATCGTCGCCACGCGGATGTGCTGGTTGCCCAGCATGGGCGCCAGTCCGCCCACCAGCGCGCAATCAGCCAGCAGCGCATCGAGGTGAAACGGAACTTCGGGCACCGACAGCGCATAGCGCCGTGTGGACACGGTCGCGTGCAGATAGCTCAGTGTCCGGCTGTCATCGAGCCAGGCCATCTCGGGCATCACGCCATCGAGCAGGTCGAAGATGCGGTCGGTCTCCGCGATGAAAGCGGCCAGGCGCTCGCGCCAGTCCACGCCCTGCGTCGGCGTGTTTTCGTAGAGCATGTTGGCGGCTCGTGCGCGCGACTCCTCCGGTGGGAGGTAGACGAATGTCAGGTGGTAGCCGCTCTCGAAGTGTTGGCCCGATCCTTCAAAGGCTGCACGGCGCTCCTCATCGACCAGCCAGGACAAAGGCTCCGGGAAGTCGGAATGCGGATAGTGCGCCGCCGGCCGACGTTCAGCCTCGATGAACAGGGCCCAGCCCGAACCCAGTCGGCGCAGCGCGTTGTTCAACCGCGCCGACGTGGCGATCAACTCGCCCTGCGTGGCGCTGTCCAGATCCGGCCCCCGAAACCGTGCGGAGCGCTGGAACGATCCGTCCTTGTTCAAGACGACGCCCGGCGCCACCAGGCCGGCCCAGGGCAGCCAGTCGGCCAGCAGCGCGGGCCGCTGGCGGTATTCGGCAAGGTTCAGCATGGCATCCCCTCACACATCCAGCAGCGGCTTGTGCTTGATGTGCCGCGCGAAGACCTGCATGAACTGCGGATCGACGCGCGCACCCCAGACCGCCAGCGCATGGCCGGCGATCCAGAGCACGGCACCCGGAATCCACAGCTGCAGGCCCAGCCCCACGGCAGCGGCCAGCGTGCCTGTGGCGATGGCCACGGTGCGTGGCGCGCCGCCCAGCAGGATGGGCTCGGCCAGCGAGCGGTGCAGCGGCACCTCAAAACCTGCTGCGATGCTCTCGCGCGGGCTCATACGACCGCTCCGCCCGAGAAACTGAAGAACGACAGGAAGAACGAGGATGCCGCGAAAGCGATGGACAGGCCGAAGACGATCTGGATCAGCTTGCGAAACCCGCCCGACATGTCGCCAAACGCGAGCGCCAGCCCGGTCGAGATGATGATGATCACCGCGATGATCTTGGCCACCGGCCCCTGGATGGATTCCAGGATGGCTTGCAGCGGCCCTTCCCAGGGCATGCTGGAACCCGCGGCCTGCGCGGTGCCGGCCAGGAGCAGCAGCAACACGGCCAGCAGCAAGCCCTGCATGGCAGGGCGGGCCAGGCCCGGGAGGCCCGGGAGCCCCGAAAGCTTGGAATCCGGATTTGCAGAAAAACGGAAAGCAGCAGCGTGTGTCATGGAAGTTCTCCAGGTTGGGTTGAGGAAGGGACGGAAACGGAGGGAAGTGGTGGTGCCAGGGCGTCGTCGAGCTGATAGCTGGAGGTATCGAAGCCGACCACGCGGGCGATCTGGTCGATGCGGCGCCTGCGCCCACGCCCGGCGATGTGGATCACTACATTGACGGCCTCGGCGATCAGCGCGCGGGGTGGATTGACCGCCACTTCGAGGATCAGTTGCTCCAGGCGCAGCAGCGCGCCCAGCGCGGAGCCCGCATGGATGGTGGCGATGCCTCCGGGGTGGCCCGTGCCCCAGACCTTGATGAGGTCCAGCGCCTCGCCGCCGCGCACTTCGCCCACGACGACACGGTCCGGGCGCAGACGCATGGAGGAACGCACCAGCTCCTGCATGGACACCACGCCCTGGCGCGTGCGCAGCGGGACATGGTCCCGGGCGGCGCATTGCAGTTCTACGGTGTCTTCGAGCACCAGCACGCGGTCACCGGTGGCGGCGATCTCGGCCAGCAAGGCATTGGCGAGCGTGGTCTTGCCGGTGCTGGTCCCGCCAGCGATCAGGATGTTTTGCCGTTCGCGCACGGCCTCCACCAGAAAACTCGCCTGGTCGGCGGTCATCATCCCGTCGGTGACATAGCGCGCCAGCGGGATCACGCCCACAGCGCGCTTGCGCAGCGCAAAGGCCGGCCCCGGTGCAGCCGGCGGCAGGATGCCCTCGAAGCGCTCGCCGGTTTCTGGCAGCTCTGCGGTCAGCAGCGGCTGGCCGCGATGCACCTCCGCGCCGACGTGGGCCGCCACCAGCCGGATAATGCGTTCGCCGTCCGCTTCGGACAGCTCCACGCCCAGCGGCGCGCGGCCCGACGACAGCCGGTCGATCCAGAGGGTCCGGTCGGGGTTGAGCATGATCTCCACCACGTCCGGGTCTTCCAGCGCTGCGGCGATCACCGGCCCCATGGCCGTGCGCAGCATGCGGATACGGCGGTCCAGAGACGTGGCCATGGGCGACGGGGGAACGCCACTCACCGGGATTGCTCCTGCGCTTCGGCCATGGCGGCCGTCTCATGGAGCCGCGCAGTGTCGGGTTGAAGCTCTTCGACTACGTCGCGCACCATGCTGCGTCCGCGCAGCAGGTGACGACCCAGTTGTTCGACGAACTGCTCGAAGCGCGCCTTGCCCTGGGCTCGGGCTGCTTCCTGGTGCGCTTCGGGCACTGGCGTGCTGACGGTCAGGAAGTAGCGGATGAACAATGCCAGCGTCTCGATCTCGATGTTCTGATCGCGCTCCAGCCGCTCGAACTGGCGCGTCAGCCGGTCGAGCCGCTTGGCGATGGCCGCCTCGCGCTGGTCGCCCGCGTCCGGCGACAGCCAGGACGCGAGCGCCGCCGCGACGATGGACGACTTGGAGACGCCCTTCATGGCGGCCAATTCATCCAGGCGCTTGGCGTGCTCGGGTTGGATGAAGAGATTGAGGCGGGCTTGGCTCATAGCTGGATTCCGTCGTCAGGGTCGAGGGATGCCAGCCGGGCCGTGCGCTGCAGGGACGGGTCGAGCTGGCGAGGAAGGGGCAATGGCAGGTCGTCGTCATCGAGCAGTGCCAGGTCGTTGGCCTGCGGCAACTCTTCGAGGCTGTACTCGGTAGCCTCGGACAGCTCTGGTTGCCGGCGCGGACCACCGTCATCGGCGGTGCCGGTTTCGCTGTCGGCCAGGCCTGCGGCTGGTGTCGTTGGCGCGGCTGGGATGGCCAGACCGCTCCAGTCGTCGGACCGTGTAGGCGGCGCATCGGTGTAGTGGCTGGCTGTGAGCGCAGGTGCCGGCAGCACGCGCTGTTGGAAATTGGCGTCCGCGAAGTAACGAAGCTTCCTGGCCTTGATCGGCGGGACACCGGACACCATGACCACTGCTTGATCGGGTGGGAGCTGCATCACTTCTCCAGGGGTGAGCAGCGGCCGTGCCGTCTCCTGGCGCGAGACCATCAGGTGGCCCAGCCACGGGGAAAGCCGGTGGCCGGCGTAGTTGCGCTGCGCACGCAGTTCAGTGGCGGTGCCCAGCGTCTCGGAAATGCGCTTGGCGGTGCGCTCGTCGTTGGTGGCGAACGTCACCCGCACATGGCAGTTGTCGAGGATCGAATGGTTTTGGCCGTATGCCTTGTCTATCTGGTTGAGCGACTGCGCGATCAGGAAGCTGCGGATGCCATAGCCCGCCATGAAGGCCAGCGCCGTCTCAAAGAAATCGAGCCGACCCAGGGCCGGGAACTCATCGAGCATCAGCAGGAGTTTGTGGCGGCGTGCGATGCCGTCCGAACCATCGAGCGATTCGGTGAGCCGCCGGCCGATCTGATTGAGGATCAGGCGCACCAGCGGCTTGGTGCGGCTGATGTCCGAAGGCGGTACGACCAAGTACAGCGACACGGGATGGACTGCAGAAATCAGGTCGGCAATGCGCCAGTCGCAGCGCGAGGTGACTTCGGCCACCGTAGGGTCGCGGTACAGGCCAAGGAAGGACATGGCCGTGGACAACACGCCCGAGCGCTCGTTGTCGCTCTTGTTGAGCACTTCGCGCGCGGCTGAAGCAACGACGGGGTGTGGGGCATCTCCAAGGTGCCGCGTCGTCATCATCCGGTGCAGCGTCAGCTCGAACGGGCACGCCGGGTCGGAAAGGAAATTGGCGACGCCGCGCAGCGTCTTGTCTTCGCCGGCATAGAGCACATGCAGGATGGCGCCGACCAGCAGTGCGTGCGAAGTCTTCTCCCAGTGGTTGCGGCGCTCCAGAGCGCCTTCGGGATCGACCAGGATGTCGGCGATGTTCTGCACGTCGCGGACCTCATGTGCGCCGCGCCGGACTTCGAGCAGCGGGTTGTACGCCGCCGACTTGGCATCGGTGGGGTTGAACAGCAGGCAGTGCGAGAAGCGAGAGCGCCAGCCGGCGGTGATAGACCAGTTCTCGCCCTTGATGTCGTGGATCACGGCGGAAGCCGGCCAGGAGAGCAGCGTAGGGACCACCAGGCCGACACCCTTGCCTGAGCGCGTGGGCGCGAAGGTCAGGACGTGTTCGGGGCCTTCGTGGCGAAGGTATTGCCCGACATGCTGGCCGAGGAAAACGCCAGCAGACTGGGTCAGCCCGGCTTTGCGGATGTCAGTGGCATGGGCCCATCGCGCCGATCCGTAGGTGGTGACCAGCTTGGATTGACGCGACCGCCATACCGACATGGAGATGGCAACCACCACAGCCACCAAGCCGCTGCTGCCTGCGATAGCGCCTCCGATGTCGAAGACATGTGGCGCGTAGGCATCGAAGAAGAACCACCACTCGAAAAGCCGCCAGGGGTGATAGACCGGCATGCCAGAGAAATCGAACCAGGGCGAGCCAAGGCGTGCTTGATAGCCCAGGGTGGCGGCAGTCCATTGTGTGGCGCCCCATACGCCCGCGATCACGATGCCAAATACCACCGCTATTTGACCGAACAGCACGTTCGTCCCTTGCATTGACTGACCTCCCATCACGGCACGGGGACGTGCCGCAGGCAGCAGGATCAGGGCAGTGGAACGTGCCGGTCAAAGACCGTGCTGGCTGGAATTGAGGCTGAAACAGTCAGACTTCTTGCTGTGGCGAAGACAGTAAAAATGCCGCAAGCGCAAGCGCGCTGCGGCGTAATGAAGTAACAGAAAGAACCTTGTCGCAGCGACGCGACTGCGGAAGGATCTACTGGGTCTTCTGATCCCGCCGCTCACCAAAGAAGCGTCGCTGGGCAGCTTCTGCAGCACGCAGACAAAGTTCGTCCCCGACCTTAGCCCGACCTTCCTTGCATAGCCGTTGAAGCTCCTTGATGCGCTCGGGCTTGGCCACGAGCGCATCCGCGGTTTCTGACGGTTGAGCGGGGCCACATGAAGTAAGCACGGTGGCCAGCACTAGCAGCATCACCTTAGTCATGGTTCCGGTCCTTTCATCGGGTAGGCTAGGAATTTTCTGCGGCGCTTATGCCATTCACCGAATCAATTGTGGCTATTCGTTCGATGAACCGAGCCAGCATGTCAGAAGGCTCCGCGTCGCTTCGCAGCAGATAGGTCGTGAGCATGGGCGGCGTGTCCGCTAAGGCTCGACCTACGACGCCGGGCTCGCGGCTTGAAGCGATGTGCGCTGCTCCAGTCAGGCCAAGGGCCAGCCCGGCAGAAATCAGAGCCATCATCACGTCGAAGGTCGCAACGTGCTGTGCAATTAGCGGCTCCTGTCCATGCTTGCGCAAGATTCGATCAATTTGGCGCGCATGACCTTCGCATACCCTCGGGTCACACAGCACCAGCGGATAGCGCAGTACTTCCGCCAACGGAACTTGCTTGTAGGCGAGCACAGGATGGCGAGCCGGCACTGCCACCATCAGTTCGTCTTGCCAGGCTGGACTGGCGACGACGCCATCTCCGACCTCGTCGGCCATCGAAAAGCCGGCGTCATACAAGTCATCGTGCAGACCTTTGATCTGCTGGGCTAGGGGCACCTCAAGCAGCCGAATTTCGATTTCTGGGTCTACTTCACGGCATCGCGCCAACAAGGCCGGCAGGCGGGAGGGCGTGATGCCGTCGGACAAGGCAATGCGCAACTGACCATGAAAGCCGTTGGCGGCGGATTTGACGCTATCGCGAGCTTGCTCCAGCGCCGCGAAAATGCGCGGTACGTGTTCCAAGAGCTGCCGACCCGCGCGGGTCAGTTGTGTGCTGCGGGTGGTGCGAACGAAAAGGCGCGCGCGAGTTCTTCCTCCAGTTCCTTGATCGTTCGGGACAGGGGCGACTGGTCGATGTGCAGCCGCTCGGCGGCGCGGGCGAAGTGCAACTCCTCTGCAACAGCAAGGAAGCTGCGCAAATGCCGAAGCTCCATTCGAAACTCCTTTGCATCACTAAGAATGTCCAAACGGTGACCGGCAGTACCCTGTCAGGGCTTGGCACAAAACCACTAGCTCGCTATCAATGCACCTGCATGCTCTTGTGGTACTTATGGTTTTTCACAGATTTTCATTCAACTGCTATTTTCATCAATGTTCTTAATTTAGTCGAAATTGAACACCTAAATCCTGAAGACTTTCTCAGGCGAGGAATAAATTCACGCCAACGTCGAATTTTATGTAATGGAGGATGCCCCCTAAAAATTCACTTTCAAACAGGAACCTGCCACCCGTACAATAGCTTTAGACAAGTCATCAAGCAAATCAGATTCAACGCCCCAGCAATGCCAATAAAGCGATCTAGAAGCCACACGCCCCTCCGCAATATCTATCAAAACCCCGTTTTCAAGATATAAATTTGCGAGAACACGAGGCATAAACCCCACTGCCCAGCCATTAAGTATCGCATCAAGACGAGCCTCGGCACTTGGTACATATATTTGCCTGAGGAATACCTGAGGCAATCCTAAAGCGGCGGCAACAAAATTTTCCTGAGTATCATCTCTTCTATTGAATGCTACAAATGGAAGCTCTCTAAAATTACCTGGCCCCAAGCCTGAAGTACAGTGCTTTGCAGCAAAACCAGTTTCAGCGACGGCAACATATTCTGATACACCCAAAAAGATCGAGGTACAACCGCTTGGTGGTTGAGGAACTGAAGTAACGCAGCCTTGGATTTTTCCCTCTTGAAGAAATTCATAATTGTGCATCAGATCATCTGAAAGCACTTCTATACAATTTCCTCTGGCGCCCACCGAAATGACTGCGGGCATTGCCCAGGACGCTAGGCTATCTGGATCAACCGCTATAGTTATTGGCTCATCCCCTCTAGTTTTTCCTGAAAACTGAGTCGGAGAGTTTTTTAATTCGCACGCGAGATCCGCCCTAAGCAGACGCATTTTT